>JAJFLR010000001.1 GCA_021772565.1 Opitutales bacterium
ATGAAGGCGATTGAGGCAATGGAAGTGTTACCCAAATTTCGCGGAATATTGGTGCATGATTGCTGGCAAACCTATTTTCGGCTCGATTGCGAACATAGTCTGTGCAATGCTCATCTGATCCGCGAGTTGATCTTTCAGAAAGAAGAATGTCAGCAAAAATGGGCAGCGAAAATGGAAACGTTATTGTGGCAGGCATACGAACATCCGGATAAGAAAAGTTTAAAAAGATGGCAAATACAATATAGTAAAATAGTAAAAGCCGGGTATAAAGAAAACCCATATAAACCACCGCCGAGGAGAAAAGGTCAACGAGGTCGAATAAAAAAACCGGAAGTATTGAATTTGTTAGACCGATTTGAAAAACATCGAGAAAGTGTGTTGAGATTTATCGAAAACACCGAAGTGCCGTTCACCAATAATCAAGCAGAACGAGATATACGAATGGTGAAAGTAAAACAGAAAATATCGGGGTGTTTCCGCAGTTGGGAAGGGGCACGCATATTCGCCCGGAATCGATCTTATATCTCAACAGCCATCAAACAAGGCCATCGAGTTTTTGATGCACTATTAAGTGCAGTCTCAGGTAATCCGTGCTTTTGTTGATGAAATACACGACTTGCTAACCGACTCTGATAACAGCGACATTTATCATTCTAAACGTAATCGTAAACCGAGAATGATTACGAAATAACAGGAATTGAAAACCGTGTTTTTTCTTGCTTCTTAATCAATATGCTACTGATATCTGCTACCTTACCTCTTCGACGTAGGTAGTTACAAAAATTCTATATATACCTTAAACAACTGAATTTTGGATTTTCTAATACTGAACAATATGGGGATAAAAGTTTGTCTTCACATAATGTAATACGACACTACTATTCATGACTTAGTCATTATTCTAAAACAATTACCATAAATGTTTTCGTTTATAGCAAAAATCAATAGTAACGTCGTAAAGAATATGACTGAAAACAATATGCTAAAAAAAATAGATTACCAAATCCTGTCTTGTCAGATCTCTCTACCGATTCCCAATTTATCGTGACGACATGATCGCTACCGGAAAAATTCATCTTTAGCCAATTATCAATAAAATAGTTAATTATAGCATCTACCATAATAAATTACCGAAATAAATCAGTGTAAGAAATCAATAAACGTACTTCAGATAGATTGCCACACTCTGCATTCGCAGAGCTCGCTACCGAGTCCCGATTTATTGGGACGAGATGATCACTACCGAATCCGAAGGATGACACCTCAACGAGTGAAGCGAGTACCGAACGAAGTGACATCAAACATAACAGAAAACATGACAGTTCCTAGTTTTTTACTTTGTCATCGCGAGGAGCAACGCGACATCCCGACAAGTCGGGATGACTTTTTTCAGACAGAACTTTTGCGAAATGCTAAACGAACTTTATTTTAATTTACAACCTATCGTAATGGATACAGAACATTCTATCTATTTCGGTGCCGAGTTGAAAACGACATCTACCAATTTCTTATGGCAGATGCTATATATATAACGCAGCCTATTATTTCTATAAATTTTCAAGCGTCTCTATTACAATTCCTGCTGTCAAAATTTCAGGCAATATAATTGGGTTATCCAGGTTTGGTGAATAAATAATATTAAACGGCACTGCTGACCTACCATACTTTGCTAACGCCTCAGTAATTTTTGGATCTCGATTTGTCCAATCCGCTTTTAATGTAACGATATTTTTATCTAAAAACATATCTATAACTTTTTCCGACGTAAAAACGGTTGCCTTATTTGATAGACATGTCGTGCACCAACGCGCAGTAAAATCAACATAAACAATTTTACCTTCTGCAATATTCTGATCTACTTTTTCCTGAGACCACTCTTCCCAAATTATGCCACTGTTTTCATTTTCAGGATAACCAATAAATAACGCTCCACTAAAAACCATAATACTTCCCATGACCGCCAATCGACGTATATTTAACTTACTAGCAGGAGTTGACCAGCGACCATAGATCCAGCAGGACAATCCGACTAAGACCAATGAGATAAACACTGCCAACAAACCATATTCATTTATCTGCCCCGCCAGTACCCAAATCAATAAACCAACAGTTGCATAAATTGGAAATGCCATCAGCTGTTTAAAGGATTCCATCCACGCACCCGGCTTGGGCAGAATCTGAATGAACTTGGGAAAGACAGCAAAAAACAAATAGGGTGTCGATAATCCAAGACCAATAAATGTAAATAATACAATTGAGGTAATGGGGTCTAAAATCAAAGCTGCTCCCAAAGCTATTGATAAAAAGGGTGCTGCACATGGTGTTGAAACTAAAGTTGCCAGAACACCTGTAAAGAAAGATGCCGATAATCCATCTCGCATAATTAAATTTCCGCCTATACTAGTAGCCGATGTACCAACCTCAAATAATCCACTCAGGTTGAGTCCAAAAATAAAAAAGACTTGTATCAGTAAAAAAATAAATACGGGTGATTGAAGATGATATCCCCAGCCAATTTCCTGACCTCCGGATTTTAATATTATTAATGTTCCCGCCAGCAACCAGAACGACACTAAAACACCTAGCGTGAAAATTAAACCATGAAGCATAATTTTTGATTTCTCATCACCTCCCTGCTTTACAAAACCCATAATTTTCAATCCAAGAACAGGAAAAACACACGGCATTACATTCAGAATCAAACCACCAATATATGCAAAAATCAGAATACCTAATAATGATTTTTCAGTTGCCGTAATTTGATTGCCACTCCCTTTATCAGCAATCTTGGAAACGATAGATTTTGGTAGTGGATCATTGGTAATTTCTGGAGAAATTTTAATTGCTACCACAGACCCATCGTCAGTCCATCCATTTTTATTGTATAAGATGCCAGGTAAAGTTTTATATTTTTTATCCTGATCAGATTTTATTAACTCCAGCAAATAACCATTATCTGATTTTATTAATTTTTGCTGGGCATTTGGATCAATAAGTGGATATTCAGAAAAGAAATAAATTTCATTTAACTTTTCATTGGCATTTTCTAATGGTAATAGATTCAAAAAAACCTTACCTTCTTCAGCGAATGTAGAAAATTTCCAATTTGCATTTTCAACCGGCAAATTCTTGCGAGTTTGTTCAATTGAATCAGCCCACTTTCTATTTATGTTAGAATCATCATTACTAGCAGGTAATCTCAACTCAACGTCAGCTGATCCGGGAATACAGATGTTTTCACACATTAAAAAATCTACTTTCCCTTTTAGAAAATAATTTTTTCCGATCTCAAGATTATTGGGTGGTGTAATATCAATTAACAAATAAACTTCATCCTCATAACCATAATTCGTAAATTCTCCTAATTTGAAATTTTTTGGTGTAGGCCACTGAATTTGTCCGGCAGTAAATCCTTTTGGTAATTCCCAGGTAATTTTAGTTGGCAGTCCTGCATCACCCGGATTGATCCAATAGGTATGCCAATGCTCATCCATCAACATTCTCAACGCTACGGTAAATGTTACGCCGGACAATATTGATGTCTGATCCGAAACAAGTTCGACGCTGACATGTTCCACCTTTATCGGCTTTGCTTCGATCTGGCACAGTAACGAATACAGCAATAATGTTAATATATTTAAAAATTGTTTCACGGTCTGTTAGAGAGCTAGCACTTTAATTTATTTCTAGGTTTATTAAAATATAAAATAGTATCAAAGAAACAAAATTGCTTTTAAAGAAAATTTTCTCATCTACTGTAATGATTAAAAATGTTTAAATATTTAAAATATATTTTTCTCAGTGCCATCATTTTAGCTGGAGGATGTAAATCTACTCAAATAGTAGATGAAGAAAAGTTACCTTTTGCATTACCTGAACAGTGGGGAAATGGCAAAAATAACGATCAAAAACAATTTTTAGATAATTGGCTAACTGATTTTAATAATCCTGCATTAGATAAACTTGTTGCTGAATCTTTAGAGAAAAATTTTGACCTTAAATCTGCCGAAGCTAGATTAGATTCCGCCACAGCATTACTGACAATTGCAGGAGCAGACCGATTGCCTCAAATCAATGGTAGTTTAGGTGGATCGCGACAAAAAAGAACATCGACGGGTGGATTCATTATCTCAAACCCAATATCTGATAATTTTAATTTATCCGGAATTTTTACCTGGGAGCTCGATTTATGGGGACGTCTAAAAGACCGACGTGTAGCCGCATTAGCAGACTTGTTTGCTGCTAAAGAAGATTTTCAAGGTTTAAAATTATCACTGGCCGCTAACACAGCAAAATTATGGTTCGATATAATCGAAGCAGGTCAACAGCTCAAATTATCTAAAAAAACTTTAGAGAGCTTTGAATCAAACCTGAATATTCTGCAGGAACGTTTTGAGCGTGGTATTTCTGAAACTTTGGATCTAAGATTAACCCGAGCTAATGTAGCCACAGCAAAAAGTAACGTTTTCAGAAGACAGAGACTGTTAGATGAATTAGTCAGAAGTCTTGAAATATTACTTGGCCGTTACCCAAAGAATCAGTTAAATTTCAATAACGACATTCCGAAAATTAAACGAAATGTCCCGGCGGGTCTACCCATTCAGTTATTAAAACGTCGTCCAGATATCGCTGCAGCAGAAAATCGAGTGATAGCCTCTCATAAAAGAATCAATGAATCCCGCAAAGCACTTCTACCCGGTATTTCTTTAAATGCCTCAGGCGGTACGAGTTCCAGTAATTTATCAGATCTGCTCGATAAAAATTTCAAAGTTTGGAGTTTGGCTGGAAATGTCACACAGCCATTTTTTCAAGGGAGACGGTTAAAAGCAAATATCAAACGATCTGAAGCAGTAAAAAAAGAAGCAGTCGCAAATTTTCATAAAACTGTTTTAACCGCTTATAGTGAAGTTGAAAATTCTTTGGCTAATGAATCATTACTTGAAAACGAAGAATCTGCATTGAAAGAAAACGTTAAAGAATCAAGAGCTGCCGAAGAATTATCATGGGATAGATATCAATCCGGACTCACTGATATTATAACAGTACTTGAGGCACAACGTCGTTCCTTCAATGCCCAAAGCAATTTACTTCAAGTTTCGAATTTAAGACTGCAAAACAGAGTCAATTTATATTTAGCACTCGGTGGTGGGTTTTAAACGAAAATCCTTATATGTTTACTCACAGAATACATTGTGAATGATTCTATATTGACTCTAGTTCACCACCCTTTATCGCTCTCTCTATATATTTAAAAAATGGAAAATACCCTGCAAAAAAAAAGTAAATTAGCCGATTTTAGTCCTATCGACTTTAAGGAAGAATTAAATGAAGAACAGTATGCTGCCGTTACAGCTGAACCTGGACCGGCTTTAGTTCTGGCTGGTGCCGGATCCGGTAAAACCAGGACACTGACTTATCGCGTAGCCTGGCTGATATCTCAAGGAGTGAGCCCGGGTGAAATTTTACTTCTGACATTTACCAATAAAGCATCTAAAGAAATGTTGAAACGCGTTGAAGATCTGACGGGTATTGAAACCCGTTTTTTTTGGGGCGGAACGTTTCATCATATTGGGCAAAAAACAATTCGCTTTCACGGCGAATCTATTGGCCTACAAAAAAATTATGTCATTCACGATCAAGGTGACTCTGAAGCACTACTCAGTGATGTGGTCAAATCAATCAATAGTAAATTTTTCAAAGATAAGGCCAATCCAAAAGCACGGTTAATTCATGAAATTATCAGTTATGCTAGAAATACTAGACAAACAATTAGAGACGTTATTAATATCCGCTACTACTGGCTAGATAACCTTAAGGAGGATATAACACAATTCGCCAAATCATATCAGGAAGAAAAATTAAAAAGACAAGTCACCGACTATGACGATTTGCTGCATCACTGGCTTGAAATTTTAAAAACTAATTCAGAAGTGGCAACCTACTATCAAAATCGATTCAAGCACATTTTAGTCGATGAATATCAAGATACAAACAAGATACAATCTGATATCATAGATTTCTTAGGAATCAATAACCAAGTAATGGCAGTCGGTGATGACGCTCAATGTATCTATACCTGGAGAGGTGCAAGTTTTGAAAATATAATGACATTTTCTGACCGCCACCCAAAAACAGTTATGCACAAGATTGAAACAAACTATCGCAGCACTCCAGAAATTTTGCAGTTTGCCAATAGAGTGTTAGCAACCCAACCGATCGGCACTGGTTTTAACAAAGAATTAAAATCAATTCGTCCGTCTGGATCACTGCCGTATGTTGTGCCGGTGATGGATGGAAGAAAGCAAGCTGAGTTTGTAATCAAACGTGTAGAAGGTCTGATTAATGAAGGTTACCGGATGTCAGATATTGCCATACTCTATCGAGCTCATTACCACGCGTTAGACATGCAAGTTGAACTCTCAAGATTAAGTATACCATTTGTTATCACAAGTGGTGTCAAATTTTTTGAACAAGCTCATGTTCGCGATCTTGTCGCCCATTTAAGATTTGCCGCAAACATTAAAGATATAACGGTATTTAAAAGACTTGTTTGTCTCTTACCTAAAATTGGTGATGTCACTGCCGGGCGACTTTATAGTTTAGCAGAAAAATTCGGAGACAAAAATAACAAAACGATAATCCAGTCACTTTCTAATGAATCAGTTGTAGCAAAAGTTCCTGCAGAAGCTAAGGAAGATTGGATAGATTTAAGTTACACATTACAGGATTTAGAATTAGCGATTAACGGCCCATCAAAACCAAAGAAAGAATTATCGTTATTTGACGACGATACAGCTGAAGAAAAAGTCACAAAAATTCATACACCAGACGAAGTCGTTAAAATCGCAATCGATGGCTGGTATGGGGATTATATGCGAAATGTCTATGTTAACTGGGAATCAAGACGAGATGACTTAGATAGCATAGTTGGCTTTGCCAGTGGTTTCGAAGACATGAATGAATTGCTTGCACAATTAATACTGCTCAATTCCGAATCGTCTGACCGCGGTGCCAATCAAAATGCAGACGCTATCCGAATGACAACTATTCATCAGGCTAAAGGGCTGGAATATCCAATAGTTTTTATAATAGGAATGGCCGAAGGATTATTCCCTCTAAAAAGAAGTATTGATAATGATGACGTCGAAGAAGAACGCAGATTATTTTACGTAGCCGTTACTCGTGCAAAAGATGAGCTCTACATTTGTTATCCGATGATTAATACTCAAAACGGCCCATCAATAAGAATGGGACCGAGTCAGTTTCTAGAAATTCTACCGGATGACAGTTATGAAATTTTAAATGTAAGACAAACTACCAATTGGTAAATTTTAGGTAGGGACGGCTGTCCCCAGCCGTCCAAAAACGATTTCACAATGATGGTAATTCTACTATAAACAAATCGGAATCCATCTCTACCTTGTCATCGCAAGGAGTATAAGGAGTCGACTTCGCCATAGTAACCTATGGCTACAACGGCTGGACGCGGCCATCCATCATTTTTCTTTATTCTACATAGATTGCCACATCCTGATTTTACATCGGGATTCGCAATGACAACTACTTTGTCATCGCGAGGAGTGTAACGACGTGGCGATCCATGATTATTCTTGTCATCGTGAGGAATGAAAATGAGCCGACTCCGCCATAGTAGCATATGGCTACGACGGCTGGACGCGGCGATCCATCACTTTTTCTTTGTTCTACATAGATTGCCACATCCCGATTTACATCGGGACTCGCAATGACAACTGTGTTTGACTTTGTCATCGCGAGGAGTGTAACGACGCGGCGATCCATGCCTTTTCTTTATTCTACATAGATTGCCACATCCCGATTTTCATCGAGACTCGCAATGACAACCTCTTTTTCACTTTGTCATCGCGAGGAGGAAACGACGTGGCGATCCATCCATACCTTGTCATCGCGAGGAGTGAAACGACGTGGCGATCCATGCCTTTTCTTTATTCTACATAGATTGCCACATCCCGATTTACATCGGAACTCGCAATGACAACTGTGTTTGACTTTGTCATCGCGAGGAGTGTAACGACGCGGCGATCCATGATTATTAATTTCACAGATACCAATCTTTCGAGTAGTCTTCCCACTGATGGTTTATTTTTTCAATAAGTTTCAATTTATTTTTCCTTGATCCAGATTTAATTTGTTTCTCCCTCGATATAGCGTTATGAATATCGTGAAATACTTCAAAATATACAAGTTTTGTTAAATTATACTTTTTTGAAAAACCATCATAAGACTTATTTTTATGTTCCCACATACGTTTAATAAGACTCTTAGTAACACCAGTATATAGAGTACCATTTTTCTTATTACATATTATATAGACATAGTAATAGTGTCTTTGCATAATTTTGGGAGAAAATTAACTTGATAATTCCACACTTAATATTGAAATTTTTATGTCAATAAAAGTCTACATAGATTGCCACATCCCGATTTTACATCGGGATTCGCAATGACAATCACTTTTCCACTTTGTCATCGCGAGGAGTGTAACGACGCGGCGATCCATCCATACCTTGTCATCGCGAGGAGTGAAACGACACGGCGATCCATCACTTTTTCTTTGTTCTACATGGATTGCCACATCCCGATTTACATCGGGACTCGCAATGACAACCTCTTTTTCACTTTGTCATCGCGAGGAGGAAACGACGCGGCGATCCATCACTTTTCTTTATTCTACATGGATTGCCACGCCCCGATCAAACATCGGGACTCGCAATGACAATCGATTTTCCACTTTGTCATCGCGAGGAGTGAAACGACACGGCGATCCATCACTTTTTCTTTGTTCTACATAGATTGCCACATCCCGATTTACATCGAGACTCGCAATGACAATCGATTTTATTTTGTCATCGCGAGGAGTGAAACGACGCGGTGATCCATCACTTTTTCTTTGTTCTACATGGATTGCCACGCCCCGATCAAACATCGGGACTCGCAATGACAACCTCTTTTCAACTTTGTCATCGCGAGGAGTGAAACGACGCGGCGATCCATCACTTTTTCTTTATTCTACATAGATTGCCACGCCCCAATTTTACATTGGGACTCGCAATGACAATTTGAATTTATAAAAAATACTGACTGGTAAAATTCGTCATTACTCTTATAGGCTAAGAAATATAAAATAAAAACTATATCAGATGCCAGATACATTAGAAAATATTAATCCGATTGTCATTGGTCCAAATAACAAGAATCGACCAGATAAACTCTCCCCTATTCAGGAAGAAATTATCGCACTTAAGAAAAAACGTAATGCTGTAATTTTGGCGCATAACTATCAAGTCGATTCTATTCAAGAAATTGCCGATTACGTTGGAGATTCATTGGGTCTCTCATATAAAGCTGCTGAAACTGAAGCTGATGTTATTTTATTTTGCGGTGTCCACTTTATGGCTGAAACGGCAAAAATTGTTAACCCAAACAAAACAGTTTTACTACCAGACTTGAATGCTGGCTGCTCTCTATCCGATTCTTGTCCGGCAGAAAAACTAGCAGACTATAAAGAAAAAAATCCTGATGTCTATGTTGTCGCTTACATCAACTGTTCAGCCGCAGTTAAAGCACTCAGCGATGTAATTTGCACTAGCGGCAATGCAATTAAAATAGTCGAAAAGATTCCAGAAGATAGAGAAATTTTATTTGTTCCCGACCAAAATCTTGGACAATGGGTTTCTAAAGTCACTGGCAGAAAAATGTTGCTCTGGCCAGGCAGTTGTTACGCGCATGTGTTATTTACTGTAAGAGCAATTGACAGAATTAAAATGGATTTCCCCAACGCACCTATTGTAGCACATCCAGAATGCATCGAAGCTGTGCGCGATATTGCCGATGAAGTTTGCAGCACTGAAAAAATGATAAGCTTTGCAATAAATCATGCTGCCAATGAAATTATCGTAGTCACAGAATCCGGCATGCTACATCGACTACGACGTGAAGTTCCAGATAAAACTTTTATTGCCGGACCAACTGAAAATTGTGCCTGCAATGATTGTCGATTTATGAAAATGAACACCATCGAAAAAACGCGTGACGCCCTACTTCATCTCGAGCCAAAAATTGAACTTGATGAAAATTTGAGAATTAATGCCTACACCCCGATCAAAAAAATGTTAGACTGGAGTAGAAGTTAACCACTCACATATTTTAAAAATTAGATTAAACATAAACATCAAAAAGGAGAATACAAATGTCTGAAAATTATAAATTTGAAACTAAATGCCTGCATGTTGGACACCAACCGGATCCTTCAACTAATGCTCGTGGTGTACCTGTGAACCGTACTTCCTCCTACGTCTTTAATAACACAGAACACGCAGCCAATCTGTTTGCTCTAAAAGAATTTGGCAACATCTACACACGCTTGATGAATCCGACACATGATACATTAGAGCAACGAGTCGCTTCATTGGAAGGGGGTTGTGCCGGCTTAGCTTTTTCATCAGGTACTGCTGCCATTTATAATTCGATAATTAATATCTGTTCTATGGGAGATGAGATTGTTTCAGCAAACAATCTTTACGGAGGAACCTATACGATGTTTGATTCGATACTTCCGCAATTCGGTATTAAAGCAAATTTTGTCGATCCGCGAGATACATCAAGTTTTGAATCTGCGATAACTGATAAAACAAGGGCGATTTTTATCGAGACCATTGGTAATCCAGTTTTGGAGTTTACTGATATCAGTGCCGTTTCAGAAATTGCCAAGAAACACAAAATTCCACTTATTGTTGATGCCACATTCACCACACCGTATCTATTGAAAACTATTGAGCACGGTGCTAACATAGTTATCAATTCATTAACAAAATGGATGGGCGGTCATGGGACTGGTATTGGTGGAATCGTTATTGATGCCGGAAATTTTGATTGGACAGATTCTAAATTCAAACTCTTCAATGAACCTGATGCAAGTTATCATGGATTACGTTATGCGCATGATTTAGGAGAACTGAATCATTTGGCATTTATATTAAGGCTTCGATTAGTACCTCTGCGTAATATCGGTTCCTGTATCTCACCGGATAACGCCTGGATGTTTCTACAGGGATTGGAAACTTTACCTTTACGTATGCAACGCCATTGTGAAAATGCCGCCAAAGTTGCAGCTCATTTGGAAAGTCATGCACAAGTCGATTGGGTACGTTATCCCGGATTGAAAAATGATCCAACTCACGAAGTTGCGAGCAAATATTTAAAAAATGGTTTTGGCAGTATGGTTGTTTTTGGCATAAAAGGTGGATACGATGCCGGGGTAAAATTTGTCGACAATCTAAAATTATTTTCTCACTTGGCCAACGTTGGTGATGCAAAAAGTTTAGTGCTGCATCCATCGAGCACATCACATTCGCAACTGTCAGAGGAGCAACAAGCATCGAGTGGCTTAACACCTGACCTCGTTAGACTATCTGTCGGCATCGAACATATCGACGATATAATTGAGGATTTAGAATTTGGTTTTTCACTGGGTTAGCTCCAGAGTCCCGATATATCGGGACAACATAATCACGATTAAAAGTATAACGCTTTTATGATTCAGAAATTTTTGAAAACTAAGATGTTTTTCTCAGCTTACGGTAGTATGCTAAACCTAACGCACCGAGTCCAAGTGCAGCAGCATATGCGGCTGGCTCAGGAACAGTTGTAACAACAATCGGTGTATTCAGATTTGTTTCGAGTTTACCACCAAGAATAGTCATAGTTTTTTCAGATACATTCCAATCAACATTTATGAACCCGAACTGACTGTCTCCTGTTTGAAATCCAATTGCACCAATTCGATTTGTTATCCAATCCCCAACAGCTCCACCATAATAACTATGAAATAATCGACCGTTTGTTGAAGCTGAATTGAGATTACCATTTACAATAGATCCATAACTATAGTAATTCGCATTGGATCCAGTAGTCATAATGTTAGATCCACTTCCACCAAAAACTATAACAAGTTGGTCACCGGACAATACTCGCCCCCAAAATGTCAAATAGTCGTTAGAATCAGATGAAGCATCCAAGCTATATCCTGCTGTTTGCCCGCCAGTTCCACTACCAGTAGAAATAAACGTAGTGCCAATTAGACTTGCAAGATTAAGATCAATAACTGCAGCTGAGGATATTACAGTCTGTCCAAGAATTCCCGATAACAGGGCCAGACTCGACGAACTAATTGAATAACTTTGTATTCTATTTTTAATTGGGGTTAGATGTCTTGATATACTTGTCGTTAGTTTAGTACTCATTATTATTTATTTGGTTTTGGTATTTATGTAAAATATTCTAATGTAGTAATTATTGAAAAAATGCACCAATATTTAAATTTTAATATATTATTTATGTCAAGTCTGTTTAATATTATTTATAGCAATTGCCAAAATGTATTCGTTTATATTGAGCATAGACTAACGTTCTGTTCGAATTAAATAGTCATGGATCGCTTTGTCCAGCCGTCGTAGCCATTGGCTACTATGGCGGAGTCGGTTCACGTTGTTCCTCACGATGACAAAGTTGTGCGATTGTCATGTTTTCTCGTGATCATGTCGTCCCGATAAATCGGCACTCGGTAGCGAGACCTGCTGAGGCAGGTCGCGGTAATCTATCTAATTTTTGATTTGAGTTGATATTTGATTACAGTATAATCATTCAGTTTATTACTTCTGATATTTAAAATATACGTATGCATTTATGGCAATCGCTATAGTTTGAAAATTTATAAAAAGATAACCCGTCTGAGAATATATTTTTGATATCATACCTCAGAAGGGTTCTTTTTTTTTGATCTGAAAACATTCATAATCAGATCAGTTTTGTGATACGATCGGTTAAGCCTTGCTCACCGAGAACCACGTTTAGTTTACTTGTTTTAGCTACGGTTTCCAGAACTTCCAACTCACGAAGTTTCATGAGAACAGGATTTGCCTCTATTAACTTGGCAGTGTTCATTTGAGAACGCATAGCTGCAGTTTCTTCACGACGTTTGATGACATTTGCTTCAGATGCTTTTTGAGCTTCCATAACTTTATTCATCAATTCCTTCATGTCTCCAGGAAGAATAATATCGCGAATGCCCAGCGCGATAATTTCAACACCGAAGCCTTTTGCTACTGCATCGATATTACGCTTGGTATATTTCGCCAGATCTTCTTTGTCTGCAAGTAGTCCATCGAGTACTCGAGTTCCTACTTCAGAACGAAGAGTCAGCTGTGCTTCACGGTACAGCGCTTGAGCAATATCCATAACCTTATCAACAGACTTTTGAGGATCAGTGATACGGTAAGTCAGGAGTGCATTCAAACGCATAGTTACTTTATCCTGGGTCATAATTTCCTGACCGGAAATATCCATAATCTGCTCACGTTGATCAACCAAGTAAATTTTTACTTTGGCTGCATCTTTCCAAAATGCATTTTTTCCGGAAGGAAGAATTTCGGTGAATTCACCATTGACGTATAGAACGCCAACTTTTCCATCAGGAATATCAGTAATATTTAGAAAGACATTCGCAGAAACATTTTTTAGAATAGTTTCCAGGTCTTGCCGTTTTAGTTGTAGTGCATCAGTTTTAATAACTGTGACATCAACCTTACGGAATTTTGTCCATAGACCATACAGGCCAGGACCCACGATTTTTTCGAAACGATTGTCCACCCAGACAAGAGCACGTTCATTATCCTTTAGGTCAATGAACTTTGCTTTGTCGTTCAACAATACGCTACGAGCGAGCTGATCGATTTCTACAGAATCGATCCAGGGACTTCGCTGGCTAACAACTTCCACTTTAACTTTACTGCGGAAGCTGAAGAACCAACGCCATCCTTCGCTTACAAGATCGATCAATTTACCATTCTTGTAAACCAGCCCGAACTCATCATATTTAATATATTTTCGGAATAGGATCATTTTTTCTCCTTGGTTTTAGTTTATGTTGTAGTTCACACCTCATTATTAAGATGCGAAAGTATTAAAAGAGTGATCCTCGGGAAGCATTCGAGACCTTGATCCCATCAATATTACGGAATCATTTTTTAGAAAAGTATCAGCTTTGGTTTTTGAAAGGATAGAAATACAAAATTGTCTAAACAGTTTTTGTTTTCAATCGAACCTATTACGATTTCAATAATCGAATTAGTAATAGCAATCAATGCGCAAGCTTCTACCAAACGGTATCCAAATGATTCTGGTAAGTTTGATGTTGTAATCGATATAAAATCGATTGACAGATCTCAGTAACGTTAACTTCCCTTGGATCGTATTTGAGCCTGCAAAGCAGGCAGTTAAGGGATTTGAACCCTCGGTTTTCCACTTTTACCTTAGTCGGATACACGGGATTCGAACCCGCCACAGCTTGATTCTAAGTCAAGTGCTCTACCACTGAGCTAATATCGCGTGTTTTCACGATGCTTTCGATGCCATTGACAGAATACAATAACATAACGGAATACTCAAAACGAATTTCCGACATATTGCACTGTTGGACGGCAACATGAAATTGTACTCCGACCCTTACCGTCACATATTACCCGGATTATGCATTAGGTTAGATGTTTAGTTTGTGAAATTAATGACAAAGGAGCGTATTCTAATACGTGACTGCAGTCCTTGATTGAAGCACACTGAAAATGTAGCCAAAACGTTTTTCAAAAATTTTAATTTTTGTTTTCTATATACTATTAGAAAACATTCTGAATAATGAACAATTACAGAATAATTTTGAAAAACGTGGTGCAGAATTCGGGTTGATAACGTGGTGTGCCAACCCTAACACTACCGGAGCAAAAATATTTGGAATGGAAGGATTCGAACCTGGGATTAAAGATTAACAATCTCCTGTGTTACCACTACACCATCTTGCTAAAATAAATTTAACCGAGGAGGGATTCGAACCCCCATCAAACTGTTTCTAAAACAGTCGCCTTTATCCGTTGGGCTACTCGGCTGAAAATTGGTTGGCTAGCGACAATTAGAACTCCCTATTAACGACAATTAAAAATCCCTACCATTGTTTTGTCAAAAAGCCTGGAGCTTTTTGGCGGAACGTAATCAGAGTTAAGGGATGATATCTCATCAACAATACCGAAAAATTATGAAGCATTATAATATAACTGGAAAAATCAGCACTACTGCTGTTAAAGTAGGTGTAGATATTAAAACAGCTCGAAAGTATATTGGAGGGGCAAAGTCACCAATTGAGCTTAAGCCGCCGCGTGATTGGGTAACCCGTTCTAATCCATTCGATGGTGTTTGGCACAAGGTGCAAAGTTGGCTTGAGGTGGATCCTCAATTACAATCGACCAGTATCTTTGAGCAATTGTCTCGAGAGTTTCCAGGTCGTTTTGAGTCGGGGCAACTACGCAGTTTGCAGCGAAAGATAAAAAGATGGCGAATCGATAATGGCGTGATGCCGGCCAAGCCAATTTATTTTGAGCAGATACATCTGCCGGGTCGGCTATTGGAGTTGGATTGGTTTAGTCCAAAGAGTTTTGAGGTGAGCATT
>JAJFLR010000002.1 GCA_021772565.1 Opitutales bacterium
GTTAAAAATCTGAACAAGAGGTTTATTGATAATCGAAGCACCCTTGATAAGAGATTTTAAGTTATTGATAAAAGCCGTTGGCAACTTTGAGATGTTGGCAAGCGTACGTTTTTTGACCTTACCCAATTGGCGATAGGACTCTCGGATAAGAATACACGGAGGCGAATTACGATTTTTGACAGATTCGATATACATGGGCACTACAAAAGCACATAAAAAGCGAACTGTCAACAAAAAAAGTGAAAAAGCAACAATATTTACATGGCTACACTTTAGTGCTAAAAAGCACCCAAATTCCAGTGTTTATGCGGGCTAACGACGAATTAGGTACCAAACTTCAGCCTAAATATAAGTTATATTTCTCATATACTTTACTTAGTAAATATTTTGAACAAGACAAAATACTACACTGCTGGAAATACAGCTATTTTGAAGCAATACAAAATTGCATTTATTTGTTCGCGCACCTGTCCTGCCGGTATTATTTTAAAAACTTATGACTGGGCATGTGAGCAACGCGAGAAAGGTAATTGCATTATCTCAGGTTTTCATTCTCAAATTGAAAAGGATGTATTTCACTACCTGCTGAAAGGCAAACAACCGATAATTATGGCTTTGGCAC
Organism: Opitutales bacterium; assembly: GCA_021772565.1. Lineage (GTDB taxonomy): Bacteria > Verrucomicrobiota > Verrucomicrobiia > Opitutales > JAJFLR01 > JAJFLR01. Next base: position 623 of record JAJFLR010000002.1, read on the forward strand.
GAGGGTTAAAAAAACGAATAGAGCCGGAAATCCAAAATGCACTGAATGCAAATCGACTGATAATTGTTACTCCATTTGAAGAGTCGATTAAAAGAATAACTATGGAAACCGCATATAAGCGAAATGAATTAATGGTCGAGTTGGCGGATGAAATTTTTGTTGCCCATGCTGCGAGTGGAGGCAATACCGAAAAATTGATACGGGAAAACGCCGGGAAAAAGAGAATAATATTTAACCAATTGAGTTAAATCATTCTAAATCAAATGCTTTAAATCGTCGGAATTAGTTATTTGCTTCACGACTTTCTTAATTTCTTGAGCTCTATTTTTTGGACAGATCAATGTCGCGTCTGGTGTTTGGACTACTATTAAATCGTCGACTCCGATAAGAGCTGTTAAGTGTCCATCTTGATTAATGACTATATTTCCTGAACCCTCATTGATAAGAACTGTTCCCTTTTGGACATTGCCGTTTTCATCAGCTGGGAAATGTCTGGCGACGGCAGGCCACTCTCCGACATCGTCCCAGTCAAAAGCGGACTCGATGACTAAAACTTTTTTAGCTTTTTCCATAACAGCGAAGTCGATGGAAATTTTTTCCAGGCCGGAATAATTTTTTTCTAAAATTTGATCAAGTGATCCGCCGTTTTTTATCCCATCACTAATTTTTAATAACGCATCCCATAAAACCGGTGTATGCGTTTTAAGCTCATCAGCGATGGTTGAAGTTTTCCAAATGAACATTCCGGCATTCCAGTAATATTCTCCGGAATCAAGATAAGACTGAGCAGTGTCCAAATTTGGTTTTTCAACAAATCGTTTTACCGCATAAACTTTTTGGGAATTAATTTCACACTGAACAGAATCTTTATGAATGTAGCCATACCCGGTAGCGGGGTAGGTTGGTTTTATGCCGACTGTCACTAAACCATTTTCCTGTTCTGCAGCTTGAAATGCAGTATCGAGAATTTTTTGAAAACCGTAACTGTCTTCTATGACATGATCGGCCGGTAAAATTGCATAGACGCCATTTTCACATTTATTTTGAATAATAACTGTTGCTAACCCAACGGCTGCAGCGGTATCTCGACCAATCGGTTCACCGATAACCTGATCGGCTGTGAGTTGCGGGCAAACCTCAAGCACAGCATCACGTTGTTCTATATTTGTAATGATTAATATATTTTCCTTGGGAACTAGATTACCCAAGCGATCCAATGCTTGAACGAGCATTGGCTTGTCGCCGACGATTGGCAGTAAATGCTTTGGTTTTTTTAATCGACTTTGAGGCCAGAAACGTTCGCCTCTGCCTCCAGCCATAATTACAATAAATCGATTACTCATAGTTTTTTTAATTACTGCAATTCTTAATTTCTGACGCATATAGCAAGAAAATTTTAATTTTTGTCAACGTAAGGAATGAAATGATGCGATGGTTTATGACTTTTTTCTACATGGATTGCCACACGCACACTTGTGAGCTCGCAATGACAATTATTAAGATAAAGTCTCTTAGGAGTGAGATTTCGATATTGATTGGAATCGCTATTCAATCTTAACACTGGTTGTGAAATTACTGAATACTCGGAAAGATTAACACCGGACAATATTCTAGATATATTTTCGACTTTTGACATTATTGTCGCAGGATCTGATAATTTTCCACCGCGCTATTTAGTCCATAATGCAGCATTTTTTTACAAAATAAACCCATTGTATATTTGATTGTTTATCAATTTGATTGGCAAGTTTCATTAGTTTTAGTCTGTATGCGGGAAATGGAAATAATCAATTAATTATGGGAAAAACCCTACTCGATCAATTATTTGTAATTGATGCATTGACGATGCGAAATCGAAGTATAAGAGTAAAAAAGGATTATCACTGCCCTTTGTGAGGTTCGACCCCTTAAATTAATAGTATTGTCGCAAAAATTTATGATGATTGTTGTCAGTCAAATATTGGAAAAAATACAAATAAGATAAGTATGATGAGTAATGATTTAGAGCAAAATTTTGTAGAAATAGATGTGATTGATGCAAAGAAGAAACTTAATTCGAAAAATATTGATTGTCTGATTGATGTCAGAGAGCCATTTGAGATTGAAATTTGCAAAATTGACACATCAATTAATTTTCCATTAAAGGATATCCCTGATCGTTATAATGAATTATCAAAAGAAAAATCAATTTTAGTTTACTGTCATCACGGTATGAGAAGTCAGCGAGCTGCTGAATTTTTAGTCAGCAAAGGATTTAAAAATGTCTATAATTTAAAAGGTGGAATAGATCAATGGGCTGTGAAAATTAATACGAAATTAAAGCGTTATTAATTGTGTCAATATTTTTATGAGAAAGTTTAAAGTCAGTTTAATATTCGTTTATTTAGGAATTCTGTTTTCTAGTGGATGCGGCCCTGTGGATGATTCTGCAGAAAATTCAAATTTGAAGAAAAGAATCGCGCTAAAGTTCAATTGGAAAAAGAATATTTCAGAAGATAAAGAGAAAACAGAAGATGGAGATGCAGAAATTATCGACAATTGGAAAAACGATTATGACGATACGGAATTAGCGAAACTTGCAGATCAATTTCATCCATGGAACCGGATGATTACTGGAGGTAAAGGTAATGATAAATATGAAAGAACTAAAAAATCTATAATTAATCAAGCGAAGGAAATTATTGGTAAAGGCGTATTTAAGAGGATAGAAAAATTAGAAGATTATGGCCAATACAGAAGTTACATCAGTGGAGGTAAAGAAAAAATAGATGAGTTAAAAGCTGAATTTAGTGAAGAGTATATTTGGCCAATAGTCAGAGCGGAGTTGGATGTTAATGCGACTAGACAAATTTCTGTTGAATTACCTGTTGTAGCTACAGCGTTTGTTTTAACTAATGAAAGAAAATTTAAAAGTTTTCTGGTTAAACAATTTTCAACGATGAGGGACTGGTATCCTCTTCAACGATCAGGCTGGAATGCTAAAAATTTAGCTAAACAAGGAATTGCACCAAGTGATCTGGATGGTTCATGGTTGGCAACCGGTTATGGTATAAGGGCGATTACTGAAACTCTGGAAATAATTTCAGATAATAGTGTCCATATGGGTCTTATTGTTATTTTGAAACGGTTATTAAAGAAAGAAGTTTTTAATATGGTCGATGACTGGCGAAGCCAGCGTCAGAAATTTATAGTAGATAAAGATGTCAATAGTCTGGAATGGGCTTTATACAATGAGGGACTTATTCGAGCGAGTCTCTATCTTGGTTTGAATAATTTTAATCATGCATATCTACTCGGAGTAAATAATTTAAAATTATCGCTCGATGCAAACGGTGAAAAAGGTGAGATGGTTAACGGCTTATCTACTAAAAATAATTATTTGATATCTATTCTCAATGCATCACGAGTGATGGCTTTAAATAAAGATTTTAGAGCAGTTGATCATTCCTTTTTTAAAAATGTTGGGTTTTGGGTTTTGAATCAGTTAGATCCAGTTAATTTAAATTCTGAATTAAATAGGGATAAGATGTATGGAGGCTCTCAAATGTTATTAAATGATCTAACTTTTATTGCTGCTGTTACGGGAAATCAAAATGTAGTCTGGGCACTACAAAACAGATTGGAAAATAATTCGGATACAATACATAAATTATTTTTTCAGAATTTACCAATAGTTGATAAAGAATATCTTCCTCCTTTAAATTTAAAATATTCATCATCGACTATGTTAGCCTGGAAAAATAGTTGGGATAATGATGCAACTTCAGTATGGGTTACAGGCGGAACTGATTCAGTTGGATTGATTAAACAAATTAGAGGTCACATAAATTATGTATATAAGGGAATCCCAATTTTGATTAGTTCAAAAGTTATATCTGAATTGAATTTAAAAGAGAAAGACAAAATCAATCTTGCTGATTATTATAATGTTTTACAACTCGAAGATGAGATTCCTTTATTGGGTAAAACACATTTAATTGTAAGAAAGAATAGTCCAAAAGAATTGGAAGCACGAATTAATTCAACGTTATGCTATGAATCACTTGATCATTGGTATCGTGATATATTTTGGAGCAAGACTGAATTTAAGGTTGTTGATGATGTGTCTTTAAAATTGGGTAAACGTAAGAGTATTAGATTTTATTGGAATCTTGCTACACAATCTGAGGTAAAAATTAAAAAAGTTGACAGAAATTATGTCATATCATGGCCTCAAGCTGATATGGAATTACAGTTTAGTCGTCCTATTGCAATTTCTCAAGAATTGCGTAAAACAAAATCCGGTTATCAGAATACGTGTCTGATTATTGACGTGACTGATAAATCCCCGACATTTAGACTGAAAACCCGAATTATTGCCAAAGACCCTGAAAAGGAGTGAACTAAGCTTTGGCGATACCATCGATTTATTATTAACAATAGTTTTAAGTTTAATATTATATGACACAGCCAAACGACTCAAAAGAATCTTCTTCTTTTAATGCATTGCGTCAACTTCTTGAGGAACGCGTTGTTATTCTTGATGGTGCAATGGGGACGATGATTCAAAAATGTAAACTTTCCGGAAAAGATTTTAGGGGTGATCGTTTCAAAGAACACCCGAATGATTTAAAGGGTAATAACGATCTACTCAGTATTACGCGACCTGATGTAATATCCAAGATACATCGACAATTTATTAAAGCCGGTGCTGATATAATTGAGACAAACACATTTAACGGTACCAGTATTGCACAATCAGATTACGGGCTCGAATCAATAGTTTATGAGTTAAACAAGACTGCAGCTGAATTAGCAAAAGGTGTTGCTGCAGAATGTATGGCAGTTAATCCAGATCGGAAAATTTTTGTTGCCGGTGCGATTGGGCCGACAAACCGAACGGCTTCTTTATCTCCGGATGTAAATAACCCCGGTTATAGGGCCGTGACATTTGATCAACTTAAAGAAGCCTATTTCGAACAAATTCAAGGCTTGGTAGCAGGGGGTGTCGATATCCTGATTCCCGAAACTGTATTTGATACATTGAATTTAAAAGCAGCGTTAGTGGCTATTGAAGAATTTTTCGACCAGCATCACGAAAGACTGCCGGTAATGATTTCGGTAACAATAACGGATGCATCCGGACGAACTTTATCCGGACAAACTGCTGAAGCTTTTTGGAATTCTATTGCTCATGCAAATCCGATAAGTGTTGGAATTAATTGTGCGTTAGGTGCAGAAGATATGCGACCTTATATAGAGGAACTTTCGGGTATAGCTAACTGTTATACTAGTTGCTATCCTAATGCTGGATTGCCCAATGCTTTTGGCGAATATGATGACACTCCGGAACATATGGCATCGATACTGAGTGATTTTGTGTCAGAGGGTTGGTTAAATATAATTGGTGGTTGCTGTGGAACGTCACCGGATCACCTAAAAGAAATAGCGGAACAAGTTAAACAACACTCACCGCGTAAAATTCCGGAGATTCCGGTTTCAATGAGATTGAGTGGTTTGGAGCCGTTTAAAATAATTGGCGATAAAGCACCCTTTGTAATGGTGGGTGAGCGAACTAATGTCACTGGCTCACCTCGCTTTAAAAAATTAATTATAGCGGATGATTTTGATGCGTGTTTGGAAGTTGCCAGACAACAAGTTGAGAACGGGGCAAATCTAATCGACATTAACTTTGATGAAGCACTTCTGGATGGCGAGGCTAGTATGACACGGTTTCTCAATCTGATTGCTTCTGAACCAGACATTTCACGTGTGCCAATTATGATCGACAGTTCAAAGTGGTCTGTCATCGAAGCGGGTCTTAAATGCATACAGGGGAAGGGGGTTGTTAATTCAATAAGTCTAAAAGAGGGTGAAGAAAAGTTTCTTGAATACGCAAATAAAATAAAACGTTATGGAGCAGCTACAATCGTTATGGCATTTGATGAAAAAGGTCAGGCTGCAACCAAAGAAGATAAAGTAAAAATATGTCAGAGAGCCTATAAACTTTTGACTGAAAAAATTAATTTTAATCCTGAAGATATAATTTTTGATTTAAATATTCTAACTGTTGCAACAGGTATTGAAGAGCATAATGAGTATGCGATAAATTTTATTGAAGCAACGCGCGAAATAAAAAAGCTTTGTCCTCATGCAAGAATAAGTGGGGGTGTCAGTAATATTTCATTTTCGTTTCGAGGGAATAATGCAGTTCGTGAAGCGATGCATTCAGCATTTTTATATCACGCAATTGAAGCGGGTCTTGATATGGCAATCGTTAATGCTGGCATGCTTGCTGTTTACGAAGAGATCCCAAAAGATTTGCTCGAGAAAGTAGAAGATGTTCTTTTTAACAGAAATGCTGATGCGACGGACAATTTGATTAACTTTGCGGAAAAAGTTAAAAGTAAAGGTAAGGTCATTGATGATAAGGAAAAACTAGCCTGGAGAAATGGTACAGTTGAAGAACGTATATCGCACTCTCTTGTTAGAGGAATTATAGAATTTATAGTTGAAGATACTACCGAAGCGCATAAAAAATATGAGCGCCCACTGGATGTAATTGAAGGACCCCTAATGGATGGAATGAGAATCGTCGGAGATTTATTCGGAGCGGGAAAAATGTTTTTACCACAGGTTGTTAAAAGTGCACGTGTAATGAAAAAAGCTGTAGCTTATTTAACACCATTCATGGAAGCTGAAAAAGCCAAACAAGGAACCAGTAGTAGTCGTGGTGTAATTGTTATGGCTACTGTGAAGGGTGATGTACATGATATAGGTAAAAATATAGTAGGTGTTGTACTCGCTTGTAATAATTATGAGATTGTCGATCTTGGAGTAATGGTTCCTTGCGATAAAATTTTGCAAAAGGCCAAAGAAGTTGATGCGGTTATAATTGGATTAAGTGGATTAATTACACCATCGTTGGACGAGATGGTTCATAACGCATCAGAAATGCAACGTGAAGGATTTAATATCCCATTATTAATCGGAGGTGCCACAACGAGTTTAGCTCACACAGCTGTTAAAATCGAACCTAAATATACAAACGGGGTTACTTCTTATGTTCTCGATGCATCAAGGGTGGTAAATGTTTGTAGCAAGCTGCTAAATCCTGAAACCGTTGAAGGGTATAAGAAAGAAATTCGAGCAAGTAATGCCAAGGCCAGGGATCGTCATGAAAAATCGCTACGCGGTGAAATTGAGTTTTTATCTTTTGAAGACGCTAACAGTAAAAAGCCAAAAATTGATTGGCCAAAAACTATTATTGAGAAACCTGAACATATCGGATTACAAGTTTTTGATAACTATCCCTTAAATGAAATTGCTAAATACATTGATTGGTCGCCGTTATTTTGGGCTTGGGAGTTGAAGGGAGTTTTCCCAAAAATTTTGGAACATAAAAAACATGGAGAACATGCACATGAGCTCTACAATGATGCTCAAAAATTGCTGGTAGAAATTATTGAGAATAAACATTTTCAGGCACGTGCAGTTTTTGGGATCTGGCCAGCCAATAGTGTGGGCAATGATATTGAAATTTATACTGATGAAAGCCGTAGTGAAATTTTAACCACATTTCATTTTACACGTCAGCAAAAAGAAAAAATCGGCGATGATGAAAACTATTATTCACTTGCTGACTTTGTTGCGCCAAGAGAAACAGGCATTAGTGATTATCTCGGAGGTTTTGCAGTAACAACCGGACATGGGGTTGAAGAGTTTGCCAAAAAATTTGAAAAAAATCACAATGATTATGATGCAATAATGGCAAAGGCATTGGGTGACAGGCTTGCCGAAGCATTTGCTGAATTGATGCACAAAAAATTTCGTGATCTAGTTGGTTTTGGAAAGGATGAAAAATTATCGCATACTGATTTAATCAAAGAAAAATATCGTGGTATTAGACCAGCTGCAGGCTATCCGGCATGTCCTGATCATACAGAGAAGCGAATTTTATTTGATCTATTACAAGCTGAGGAAAATACTGGAATTACTTTGACTGAAAATTATGCAATGTATCCGGCTAGTTCTGTGTCCGGGCTTTATTTTTCCAATCCAAATGCAAAATATTTTAATGTTGGATTGATTGATAAGGATCAGGTTACGGATTATGCAAAGCGTAAAAAAATGCCTTTAAATACAATGGAGAAATGGTTATCACCCAATCTTGGTTATGATCCTAAGTAGGCGAAGTCGGAAGCAAAGTTGATTTAAAATAATTGTCATTGCGAGATCACAAATGTGAGCGTGGCAATCTATGTAGATAAAAGAAAAGTGATGGATCGCCGCGTCGCGTTGCTCCTCGCGATGACAAAATAATTATTAATTCCTTGCTAAATATGTCAGGATTTTAGAATTGAGGTAATAATGAAAAAAGAGCATTATAAATTTGGAATATTGTGAAAGTCAGTGGCAAATGCATTATTAAGTCAGCAGCAACTTTTGGAATTGTTGGAATTATACTAGGAGCGTTTGGAGCTCATGCATTGCAAGAAACACTTGTAGCTAATGGGAAATTAGAGGTTTGGAAAACAGCAGTTGATTATCAGATGATTCACTCAGTTGGTTTATTATTTTTAGGATGGGTATTACATAGTTCTGATATTGATTTAAAAAACAATTGGTTGCAGCGATCATTTTGGTGTTGGGTTATTGGAATTTTTTTATTCAGTGGATCACTGTATGGATTATCAGTAGGCGGGCCAAAAATATTGGGGCCTATAACACCGATTGGAGGAGTTTTGTTTATATTGGGTTGGGCTTGTATTATTCCGGCAACAAAGAAATTTTGATGAGAAAAATTTTCTTTGTTGTAATTAGATTGTAAGGATTTAATGTAGGCCATAAGTAGTTTGTCGGGTAGAATTTTTTAAAATCAAAAAAATTAAGAAATATGAATGATAAAGGAAATAATGTGTCAGTGCTAGCTGGAAATCAATTAGATCAATTGAAGAATTTTACGGTGGTTGTTGCCGATACCGGAGATTTTGAATCTATCAAAGAATATGAGCCACGTGATGCGACGACAAACCCATCACTTATTTATCAGGCGGTTCAAATGGATGAATACGAACATCTCTTAGAGAAAGCTATTGCCGATAATACAAACTCAGGTAAAATCGGTGATGAACTAATTGATAAAATTATCGATCATTTGCTGATTCTTTTTGGCAAGGAGATATTAAAAATTATACCAGGTAGAGTCTCAACTGAAGTTGATGCGCGTTTGTCATTTGATACTGATAAAACTATCAAAAAAGCCAAAGAACTAATTGATCTGTATGAGAGGAATGAAATATCCAGGGATCGAGTATTAATAAAAGTAGCATCGACATGGGAGGGAATTCAAGCAGCTAAACAGTTAGAGAAGGAAGGTATTCACTGTAATTTAACTTTGCTTTTTTCGTTACCACAGGCAATATCATGCGCTGAAGCCAATATTACATTAATCTCACCATTTGTCGGTAGAATCTATGATTGGTATAAATCTAAAACCGGAGACGAGTATGTGGGAGAAAATGATCCTGGTGTTCAATCTGTTGGCAGTATTTATAAATATTATAAAAAATTTGGTTATAAGACTGAAGTAATGGGAGCAAGCTTTCGCAATACCGGTCAAATAATTGAATTGGCCGGCTGTGATTTATTAACTATCAGCCCAAATTTATTATCAGAATTATCTAAGTCTGACGTTAAGATTGAGAAAAAATTATATCCCGAATTGGCAGAAAATGATAATTCAATAACTAAAATAAGTCTTGATGAAAAAACTTTTCGCTGGATGCTCAATGAGGATGCAATGGGGACAGAAAAATTATCAGAGGGAATACGAAAATTTGCTGCTGATATCGAAAAACTAGAAGATATAATAGAGAATCAGTTATTGGATAAATAGATTGGTCTTCAAACTTGTATTAATTCAACCATAATTGATTTTTTGTATTAGAATTTACTAAACGTTATGAATTCATTAAATAAAATTAAGAACACTGTATTAGCATTTGGATTACTGATATTTCACATAGAACTATATTCAACAGATAATCTGATTCATGATTTTACATTACTGTCTCCAAATGATGAAGGTGGTGTTGTTGAGGGTGTCGATAATGAGCCATCGACCAAAAGTATTTACACAATTGAGAATGATCCCGGCTTAGCTAATGTTCCCGGTATTAATAAGGAAAAAGTTGCATCAAGTGTAGGCAAAGTAGAATTTACTGGAGTGAGCCCCGTTTGGTATGAAGTTTTCCCTACACCAATTAATTTTAATAATTTTGATAAAATAGGTTTTTTTATTAGAGTTGCTACTGATACTGGGCAAGTACCAGTCATTATAAAATCTGGTATTGGAGCAGGGAAACAATCATTAGTAACAATTAATACAACTCATATTCAAGGAGATACAGCTCTTAGAACAGACTGGAGGTGGATTGAAATTCCAATCACTGATTTTGTTGGCAATGCAGATTTGAGTATTATCAATACTATACAGGTAGCCAGAGTAAGTAATAGTAGCGGTACATTTTTCACAACAACCTGGAATACTAATTTTTGGATTGATGATTTAATATTGTTGGCGCCTGCATCACAATTTAATGTTACATTATCAACGCCTGTTGGTTCTAGTTTTATTGTACCTAATGGGACAGCTACAATAAATGTAAAGGCTTCAGTAACTCAAGGAGGTAATGTATCTGTGGGTCAAAATATTGATTTTACGATAAAAACAGGAACAGGGCAATTTACCGGAAATACAACTGTAACTACTGATGCTAGTGGAGAAGCAATTGTTACTTATCAATCAAGTAAAGCAAATGAAATTGTAGAAGTAGTGGCTACTGTTAATGGTACGCAAAATTCTGGGGCTATATTATTACAGCAGGGAATTATAGAAAATTTTGAAAATGGTGTTTTATTTAATGGAATAATATCATTTTTCGGTGAAGATGTGGAAGGAACTAAAACCGCGACAGAACGTTTAGTTGATGATATACTAACAGCTAATAATAAGATTGCTCTTTTACAAACTGACGCAGATGGATTTGCCGATTCAACTAACAGTCGGGTTATTGGAATATCTAAAAAGTTTTCTCAACCAATATCTATAAACACAAGTCTGGTTAACGAAGTTAGATATTCTGTTAGAAGTGATAATTTAGATGGTATTCGAACAGTAGCGATTGAACTAGTAATAGGAGATGGCGGTGATGATGGAGATGCGAATAACGGTAATGAAACTGGAAGTACATGGATACAAAAATCGGGCCAACAATTATCCTTAATTAATTTAAATGGAAAGGAATTTATTGAAAATGCTGTATCATTATTGAATGGATTTGTAGTTTCTAACAGACCTACAGATACGAATACAACAGACAATCAACTTCCAGTAGCAAATTTTGATTTATCTAATATTAATGGATTTAATATACTGATGATACGGAACTCTGGATCTAGTGGTGAGAGAACATTGTTTGTTGATAATATTATTTTGGCAAAGTCTCCAGTAACGATTACTACCAACCCCAGTATCATAGTTCCTAATGGACAATCGACTACTGTAGTAAATGCTAATTTGGCTCCTTTTGGCAATGCATTAGCTGGGAAGGATGTCATCTTCGAAATTCTAACAGGTGGTGGATTATTTACCCCTGAAAATTCCACACAGACGACAGTAACTAGCGATGCAAGCGGAAATGTATCTGCAACTTATCAAGCTGGGACTGAACCAGGTGTTGTTGTGATAAAAATTTCAAATACAGAATTTGCACTACAGTCATTAGCATTTATCTATCAAGGAGTAATTGAAAATTTTGAAAGCCGTTTGGGGGGAGCGATAGATCTAGCAGGATTTGGTAATGATTTAGGAAGTGGAACCATCAATAGTGATCAATCTAGAAGTGGAAATAGTTCATTTCAACTTCAGTTAGATGCAGATGGATTTGAAGCGACTGCATTAAGAGCGATAGGTGTGAGTAAGACCTTTGATTCTGTAATTGATTTGAGTAATTTTACAGATGTTCAATACTGGGTAAAATCCGATCTAAAAAGTAGCGATGTAACTGAAAAACCTAATGTTATAGATCAGGAAGCTGTGGTAGTTGCAATTGAGTTAATTGAAGGTGCTGGAGGTGTAAATAATGGAAGTGGCAGTACCTGGAGGCAATTAGCTCTGCGACAGATTGAAAAACACTTGACCGGACTGGATAGCAGTAAATTTAATCAAATAAAAATTCCATTTAGTGAATTTTTCAAAGTGCAAGGGGATACTACTGCTACGAGTCTTAACAGTACACTATTGTCAAATATTTCTGGAATAAATATTATCGTTAGTAATAATTTAGTTGGGACACCTCAATTCAGTGTTTATATTGATGATATATCGTTTGGTATTGGTGGGGGCGATCCATCAAGCCAAATTTCATTTGCTCAATGGAGACTGGAGAATTTTATTCCACAGAGAGTAAATAATGATGCGTTTAGTGGTAGAAATTCTGATCCAGATAGTGACTTAATAAGTAACGAAGAAGAATATATATTTGGATCAAAGCCGGACACTCCAGATAGTCCGCCAATTTTATTTAACCGAATTCTAAATAATAAGTATGAATTATTGTTTAATACGAATGTGCGCGCAGGAGATATTAACAATTTTATTTTAGAGGGAACATTAGACTTTTCAATTTGGACCCCAGCAGGAATAACACCGTCTTTGGTTTCTGAAAATGATAAATTGAGAAGCTATAAAATTGAAGTTGATGCAGGAAATGACTCTAGTCAGCAAAAGTTTACACGATTAAAGTTTAATTTGAATTAGAGTTTTTAAAATTTTCTATTTGGTTGGATAAATAGTTTATCCAGGAAGGATGATCATTTAGGCATGGAATAAGTTGATAATTTTGTCCACCGGCTGATTCGAATATCTCTTTTCCCTCCATGCCTAGTTCTTCAAGAGTTTCAAGGCAGTCAGAAACAAATGCCGGACTGATAATTAATAATTTTTTAGTTCCTTCTTCTGCAAAACGTTTAAGCTCAAAATCTGTATACGGTTTGAGCCATGGATCTCTTCCGAGTCGAGATTGAAAACTAATGGCATATTTATCTTTTGGTATATTTGCTTTTGTAACAAAATATTTTACTGTTTGAAAACATTGATGCCTATAGCATGTAGCATGTGCGGGATTAGAAACTTCGCAACAATTCTCACAAGTTAGACAATGGGAATGTGAAGGATCAGATTTTCTTAGATGTCGCTCAGGAATTCCGTGAAATGAAAAAAGTAATAGATCAAATTCATTTTTCAAAAAAGGCTCTGAACGTTTGATAAGTGCATCGATATATTCTGGGTGGTTATAAAAAGGAGGTAAGAATTTTGTCGAAATATTATTTGTTAATCTCTTTAGCTCATCATTAACTTTTACTTCAACTGTTTCATAACTGGACATTGCATAATGAGGGTAGAGTGGTATGATGAATAGTTCATTGATGCCATCACTCTCAATATCTATTAAAGTTTCAGAGATACTGGGTGACCCATAACGCATTGACAGGTAAATTGGAATATCTGTTTTTTCTTTGAGCAAATGCTGTTGTTTTTTACTCATTAAAATTAATGGAGAGCCCTCCTTTTCCCAGATTCTAGAGTATGCGTCTGCTGTATTTTTGGGTCGGAATGGCAGAATAAATAAATTTAAGACTAAAGATCTCATTATGGCTGATGTATCTATAACTCTAGGATCAGATAAAAATTCTTTTAAATACTTACGGACGTCACTTACTTTTGTTGAGTTGGGTGATCCGAGATTTATTAGTAATACGCCTTTTTTTGACATCTGATAATTAGTTGAAACTTGTAATAATTTTTTCTGCCGAATTGATACCTGATTGAATGCAATTACTAACTGATACTCCGTTTAAGTAATTTCCAGAAAAAAATATTCCAGACAAATTTTTTTCTATATTATTAATTTCTTTTAATATTTCTCCATAGCCAAAATTGTACTGTGGAATAGCATTGGGCCAATTAATAATTTCAGTTATTAAGGGTGTACCTTTTACTCCTAATAATATTTTTAGATCCTTAAGGACTAGTTCTTCAAGTTGAGTATTAGATTTTTTATATATTTCAGGATTATTTGTTCCTCCAATAAATGTAGTAATTAAAATATTATTATCGGGGACTCTTCCAGTAAATAATGATGAAGAAAATATCGATCCTAGAGTTGAACAATTCTCATTTGATGGGATAAGCATGCCAAAACCATCTAGTGGGTGAGTAATTTGTTCTCGCCTGAATCCTAAAGCAACTACAGTAATTGGTGCATAATCGATTTCATCTAAAATTTTAAACTGCTTATCTAGATTTTTGTTAGTTGGTAAACTATTAATCTTATGTGCGGGTAATGCAAAAATGATTGAGTCAAAGTTTTCCTGAAAAGTTTTATTTTGAGATTTATAAATTAATTTCCACTCGGTTGATGAATCTATATTCTCAATTTCTATGTTGGTTTTTATATTGTCATCTAGTAGATTTGATAGTGCGTTTGGGAGCTCCTGCATACCATTGATAAATGAATATTGATTTTTTTTTGGATGTTTTCCTTTAGATTTTCTCTCTTTATAAAATTTTTTCATGCCTATTAGTATAGATCCATATTTTTGCTCAAAATCCCATAATTTTGGATAAGCATATTTTACAGATAACTTATTGGGATCTCCTGCATAAATCCCTTTCACCACTGGATCTATTATGTTATCAACCATCTCAGCGGAGATTCTGCGTTCAATAAAATCTGCGACTGTGGCATCAGAAGATTTAGTTTTAGTAATTAGTGGTTCAATGAGAAGATGAAATTTGCTTTTTAATGATAATAAAGGTGTATTGAATAATTCCGAAAATGAGAGTGGAACCGAATGTAATTGCTTATTTTTGACGATGAACCGCTTTTTTGATTTATCTAATGGTTTGATAAGTCTGTTTTCTAAATTTATATCATTTATCAATTTATTTGAGGTTGAGTCCAATAACATGGAATTTGGTCCTAGTTCTATTAAAAAATCATTGATATATTTTGATTTTATTGAGCCACCACAACTAGATGTTGATTCGAAAACAGTAACGTCTATGTTGTTTTTTTTTAAATGATATGCTGCCGCAAGACCAGAAATACCACCTCCTAAGACTGCAACTTTCATCTATATTTCAATTTTATATTGACGAACTGACTCAACCAACATTTCTACATTTTCTATTTTAGAATTTGGCAATATTCCGTGGCCTAAATTTATCACGTGACCATGGCAATTGTTCATGGATTTTAAAAAATTTAATGTTTCATTTTCGACAATTTTGGGGTTAGTTAGGAGTATATTGGGATCAAGATTTCCCTGAACTGAAATACGGGTTGGAATATTATTATAAACTTCTGGTAAACAAACAGTCCAGTCTAAGCTTAAACATTGAGCACCAGTTTTTAAAAGTGATTTTAAATGAGATACCATATTTTTTGTATATAAAATAACAGGAAAATTTTCTGGCAATTGAGCAATGATTTTTTGAATCCATTGAAGTGACATATCCCAGTAGTGATCTGCAGGACATGTGACTCCCCAAGTATCAAATATTTGAATGGCATCAACACCACTTTCAATTTGATATTTAAAGTAAGTGACTAGAGAGCTGCATAATTTATCCATTATATTATCAAATAGTTTATAATCTTGATAATAGAGAGATTTTAATAATTCAAATGACTTAGAACTTTGTCCTTCGACCATATAAGTTGCTAGTGTCCAAGGTGAACCACCAAATCCCAAAACTGCCTTTTCTTCACCGACACTATTTTTGACTAATTTTATTGTTTCAAATACATAACTTAATTTTTCTTTTAAATTCGATGTATCAAGATCAGAAATTTTTTTTTGAGAATCGACTTTAAATTCCATTTTAATTCCACCACCATCAGCAAATGAATACGATTGGCCTAACGCTTCCGGGATGACTAGTATATCACTAAAAATGATTGCAGCATCTAAATTAAAACGATCCAACGGTTGAAGTGTAATTTCTGTAGCAAGTTCAGGTGATTTAACTAGTTTTAAAAAAGAATTCGATTTTCTTAGTTTTTGATATTCTGGTAGATACCTACCAGCTTGTCGCATAATCCAAATTGGTTTACGGTCAATTGGCTGTGAATTTAGTGCTGCAATGATTCTTTTCTTACTTGTCATTTTCGTTTAGCCAATCTCTTGGTTTTAAATAATAATTATATAGATCGTATTCTTTACTGCCGGGATTTGGTGAGAAATTATATTTCCAGTGAACTATTGGTGGAAGTGACATAAGTATAGACTCTGTTCGACCATTAGTTTGTAAGCCAAATAATGTACCACGGTCATAAATTAAATTAAATTCTACATACCTTGATCTGCGATAATTTTGAAAACTTCGTTCATTTTCATCATATTTATAATTTTTTCTTCTTTCCACAATAGGCAAATATCCACTTAAAAAATGGTTGCCGATACTTTTTGTAAGTTCAAAACATTGATCAAAATTAGGTTGATTTAAATCATCAAAAAATAATCCGCCAATACCTCGTTGTTCTTTTCTGTGTGGGAGATAAAAATAATTATCACAATTTGATTTAAAATCGTAATAAATATTAGTACCAAACTGTTTGCATGCTTGATATGCATTTTTATGCCAGTGTATTGCGTCTTCCTTGAAGCCGTAATAAGGTGTCAGATCAAAGCCACCACCAAACCACCATATTGGGTTGAAATGTTTTTTATGAGCAATAAAAAAACGAATATTAAAATGACATGTTGGAACAAATGGATTTCTGGGATGAATGACTAACGATACTCCCATTGCTCTAAACTCTCTACCTTTCAGGTCTTTTCTAATTGATGTTGAAGATTCAGGTAATTCCAAGCCACTGACATCCGACAAATTCACACAACCTTTTTCTATTATATTCCCATTTTCAAACACATTGGAATTTCCACCACCGCCTTCTGATCGATTCCATAAGTCCTTTGTCAATTTAACATCGATATCTAAATTAATAAAATTATTCGTTAATTCTTCATGCAAATCAGTGAAATATTTTTTGACAGTTTTAGAGTCCATAAATATTAATTTAATTATTTATAATAGATAAATATCTAATCCTTTTTATGCAATATGCGAAAATTTAGGCAAAAATCTTACCCAAAAGTATCAATTCCATTAACACCAATGATTGATATTGTATTTTTAATGTTAATTTATTTTTTGGTATCGGCATCATTAAATAAACAGGAAGCAGATATAGTATTTCAACTACCTGGGCTATTAGAACAATCTGAAACTCTTGATATACCTGATGATTTAATAATTAATATTACTTCAGAAGGAAATATAGTAGTAAATGATTTTACATACGACACTATCAAAAACACAAGGTATTCAAAATTAACTCAGATGTTAATTCGACATAAACAATCTTGTGATGCTAATAAAACAATGACAGGTGTAACAATCGACCCTGCTAGTAATGTAACACACCAAACAATTATTAAAGTAATGGATTGTTGCTCCATTTCTGAGGTATCTAATGTAAATTTTGCTCTAAAAGATGATACTAACTGACGTATTATATTAAGTTAATTCTTTTTCTTTCTCTTTGGTATCAATACCTTCTAAGTCAAAATTATCTTTATCCTGCTCATCACTTGGAGTCTGGATATAATAGTCTCTATATGATCTATCATAATAGTAGTGTGAATAGTAACCAGCAACAACTGTACTAATATTATTTAATACCGCACCAAATACTGGTATATCGGAGTCCAGTAATCTTCTGACATTTACTTTAGCAGTAGTACGTTTAACAGCGTTAAATCTGATAACAAATATTACACCATCGACTAAAGGTAATATATTTAATGCATCACTTACTGGTGATAAAGGTGGTGTATCGATAATAATTTTATCATATCTCATTCTCAATTCGTGAATTAAGTTTACAAATTTTTCACTACTAATTATTTGAGTTGGATTCTTTGCTCTACCACCAGCTGCTAAAATATCTAGATTTGGAAACATATCCTTAATAATTGCATCCTCTAAAGGTATATCATTTTCAATATGATCAATTAAACCATGTTTTACATCAACTTGAAGTGATTTTGCAACATTAGGTAATCGTAGGTCACAGTCTACAATAATAGTTTTTTCACCATGATTAGCGTATGTAAAAGAAATATTGGTACTTACAAATGATTTCCCTTCATTTGGTACAGTACTATTAGTCATTATTACTTTTGCACTACGACTTTCCTTATTTAAATTTAGTGCTGAATGTATCGATCTAAATGCTTCGATAGCATGTTTATCTCTATGTGTGACAACTATTCTAGCTTTGTCTGATGAATCCCTAATCTTTATTCTTGGAATTAATCCAATCAGTGGTAGACCGATTGTTGTTTCAATGTCATATGCAGATTTTACTTTATCATCTAAATAAGATAGTAAAGCAACAAGGCCTATGCCTACACCAAATCCGAGCATTAACCCAAAGACAAGATTTTTAAATACATTTGGTTTAAAAGGTGTTAGAGAAGGGTATGCCCTATCAACAATTCGGGCTGACTCGGCTTCATCTGAAGCTTGAGTCATGGTTTGTTGCATTCGAGAATATAAGTAACCAAACATGTCTTTAGCCACTGTGAGATTTCGTAACATTGAGTTATATTCAACTTGTATCTTAGCAAAAGCAATAATCTCGTTCTTTTTATCAGTTATTCTTATATTTGTATTTTGATAATTTTTTTGAGCCCTAATATAGTCAGTATATATTTTTTCTGCGGAATATTCGACAGCTTTTTGTAATTCATTTTTAGTTTCACTTATGCCCTTTACTGCAACAATCATTTTAGGATGCCTTTCTTTATATTGCTTACTTAGTTGTGAAATTTGAATTTGATATCCTGAATGCTGTGATAGTAATCTAGAAACATGAGTAGTGTTAGCTATAAATCCCAAATCCCATAACGGAGTTCCTTCATCACGAAATCTTTGAATCATCACCCATTGAGTTTCAATTTCATCTAGAATTTGTTTATCACTAGTGAGTGCAGTATTGAGCTGAATAAGTGCCTGTGTATCAATATCTGATCTTTTTTCAAATGATACACTTTTATTTTTTTCTTTAAAGTCAGCTAGTTGCATCTCAATTTCTTCTACTTTTTTTCTCTGTTGATCTGCACGTACTTTTAGTTCTTCAACGGCGCGCATAGATCCTTCAATTCTTAAATTTAAATTGTAATTGATATATTCTTCTACAAAAAAGTTTGCAATTTTTGCAGCTAGTTCTCTATCGGGATGCATGAATGTAATTGCAACCATTAAGCTACTTCTAATTGGTGTAATGGATCTATTTTTGGCTAAAACTATTTCAGGTGTTAATGGTCCGGTAAATGAGATAGCATCTTCGTACGGTGCAAAAAATATTCTCTTTTCCTCATCTGTTAATCTATCAGCAACTCTTTTAATTATATTAGAGCTTTCAATAATTTTTATTTGAGTTGTTAATTCTTCTTGATCTTTAATATTGAGATCAACAACTTCTTCAAATTGTACACTTTTTTCCTGTTTACGCAGTAGTTGAATCATAGAGACAGATTGATAAATCCTTGGAGCTTGAATTGTATGTATAACCGTAGCTGTAAAGATGATAAATATTGATAACACTAACCACCAGAATCGTTCTCTAAATAAAATTAGATAATCTTTGATACTGCGGGTAGCAGTATTATTACTGCCTCGCTCTCCATAACCAGGGTAGCTATCACCATAATAATATCCGCCACCTGAACCATAGCCTCCACCATAATTACCATATTCTCCGTAACCTCCATAGCCTCCACTATAGCCTCCATAACCACCATAGCCTTTATTTACTTTTTTCATATTTCAATATAGTAATTAGTTCAATTTAAATATTAACCTATATTCTTCTTTCAGGCACATAGATAATATCACCTTCCTCGAGTACCCAATCCTCGGCATCAGGATTTTTAATGATTTCATCCACATTTATCTCAAATGATTTAGTATCACCGTTATCACTTCTCCGTTTCAATGATACTTTTTTTAGGTTAGCTAAACGAGTATAGCCTGAAGTTGTGATAGCTTGTGAAATTGTGAATTTTTGTTCAGGCGGTATTTCTAGAGATCCTTGTCTGCCTACTTGTCCATTAATCCAAATTTTCTTTGGTGCATAATCGCTAATAGATAGATATATTTGAGGATTCACATATATATCTCTCTCATAAAGTGAATATACTACATCGCGTGCTTCTGATAATGTCATACCTGTCACATTTATAGGATTTTCTAAATATGGTAAGTAAATTAAACCATCAGCAGATACTCTGGTAGCTGTACCAGTATCTTCTTCTCCATATACCTTAAATGCTAGATTATCACCTGGTCCCAAAATGTGATTTTCATAATTTAGAGAATTAATGTTCTCCAAATTTTCAAAATTAACATTATTTTCACCATTAATATAATTTGCATAAAATATGCTACATGACATTAATAATAACAAAATCTTTATTTTCATGAATTACAAAGTATATATAAATGAAAAAGAAGGTCAAGTTTTTGACCTTCTTTTTTCATTTAAAATTTAATATAGTTTTAATATTTCAGACTCGCTCTAGCAAATACAGTGTTATTATCATAACTACTACTTGAAATATTTGAGTCATTGTTTTGGTGAGTAAATCCAGCAGAAAATTTCAGAAATTCATTTGGAGTATAGGTTGCATTTATTCCAGTATGAAATAAATCGTCCTCTCTTGCAGTAGAAGTTTTATGTTCTGTATTTGTGAACTCTAGAAATCCGGCAATTTGAAATAAAGGAGAAAATGCATTGATCGCAGTAATTTTATATGCAGTCTTTTCAGTAGAATTTCCAGAGCTTGCTTGATTGAAGTCTTTATCTATACCAAACCTGAACTGAGTTTTTGGTGTAACAGTCCAAGTAAATTTTGTATCTGATGATAAATTAGTTTTGTCTTCATTAATGAGGACTCCGTTAGATATTAAACCATCACTACTTCTTTTTTGAACACCTACTTTAAAGTCAGCTGTTAATTTTGGCGTTAATTCACCAGTTGCAGTGAAGTGAAAAAAGTGATCTTGTCTATCTGGTGTAATCTGTGTTGTAACACCGCCAGTTATATTATCATCAGCATCAGAAGTTCTGTATCTATAGCCAAATCCTAGATCAAGTTTTGGAGAATATTTATATAATAAGCCAAATGGAACTGCTACACTTTGATTATCTCTACCATCAGCTTGAGTTAAGAATCTAGTATTGTTGTATTGAAATCCTGTAGTAAATGAGGTTTTTTGACTGAAATTATACCTTATTGCTGATATCACTTTTGCATTTTCTCTTTCATTTAAGCGTCCTGTTGATGGTGTATCAACTAAAGGAGTATTAGAATCCAATTCACTGAATGTTGTATTCAGTGAGAAAACTAATAGTTCATCATCATAAACAACATTAGCAATTAATGAAGATTTATCATTATCAATACCATTTAATTTAGAATAAATAGTAAAATCATTTTTTAAAGTTAGATCAGCACTTCCAGCTGCGCCTGGTCTTCCAAATCTCATATTCAGACCTGGAGACAATAGATATACTGTGTCATCTTGTGCTCTTGTAGCTACAGTATCGTCACTAGTAACAAATACGTTATCATTATACTTTATCTCAGCAGTTCCTATAAAAAAAACGTCTATATTGTCACCAATAGAAACCAGTGGTGCTGCGTGAAGTGTATTACCAGCAACAGCTAGTAGTAATAAAATTGATAGATTTTTGACTTTTGAAATCATAAGTCGAATTATTTATTTGGGTTGTTAAATTGATATTATAGTACCTAGAAATAAAAATATTTTTGGCATTTAAGATAAATTACCAGCTATTGACAATACTTTTTTTACATTATTTTTTAAGACAGTGTTTAATAAAATTAAATCTATCAAATACTTTATATTATTTTAGTTAATTACAATAATTTTATTTTAATTGATCTAATTAAATTGAGTAGCGAAATTTGGAGAAAAAAAATTAAATGTTCAATAAAAATATTTGATTAATGTATTAAATACTTACAAATATTAACTGAAGAAACTAATTATTACATAAACTTGATCATAGTATGAAATCAAAAACACCAAAGTTCTCAAATAAATCAACAGTATTACTTGGCTTAGCAATTTTAGTTAAGCTACCTAGTGGAACTATGAAGTTGAAGCCATTATGGGGCAGAATCTTTCTATTATTGGTGTTACTTTTTAACTTAATATGGGTAGGTAAATCAGTTGGCTTTTATTATTATTTCAAATATCGTAGAAATTTTGAAATAGTTAAGTTTTCAGATATGATTATATTTCCATTTAATAGAGCTGAGCACAGTAAGCTGACTGGAGACTATTATATAGAAAAAAGCAAAAAAGCACTAAAGGAGGGAAATGGCAGAGCAGCACTCTCTTTAGCCCAAAAGGGCCTGGCTCGATCTAGGGGTAATATTGAGGGACGTATGATTTATGCCAAATTTTTTCTGTTTCCTGAGATTGGTAGAATTGATAAAGCTATTAAGGTATTGGAAGATGGTATTCGTTATGGGCGTAATAATGAAGAATATATAAGTTTTTTTTGCAATGTATTGCTACATTATCAAAAAGATCATAAATTAATTGCTTTAGCAAGGGAGTTGCTTCCGGAAAATCCTAATATTAATAGTATTAACAAAACTATTGCGATGTCTGCAGCTCAAGCATATTACTTTAGAGGCAAATATGATTTGGCTTTGAAACTTGTGAATGACTATGAGTTATATAAAAATACTAATGGGGTAATTTTAACTTCTAAAATAGAATGGGAAAAGGGTGATAGAGCATCTTCAATTAAGAAAGTTAGGGACTTTATCAATTTAAATCCTAGAGAAGACAGGCTATACTCTTACTTGGGAGATTTATTTAGAAAATCAGGTGACTTTAAAAATGCTATCAAAAATGCTGTTACCAGATCTGCTAATAATCCCCTAAGCCCATTACCCAGAATTGAGATTATTTATACATATTTTCATTCTGGTAATAAAGCCAGAGCTTTGGAAGAAGTAGAATCTGTGATAAGGCAATTTAATAATGATGAAAATGCAATGAAAGCGCTAGCTAATTTCGCCGCAGATACAGGTAATGTTAAATTAACCAGGCGTTTATATGAAATTGCACTAGAAAAAGATTTTGGAGTTTCTGATTTTTCACTATTATTCATTGAGTCAACACTTGTATCAAGAAATTATCAAGGGGCAATTGATTTTGCTGAAGAACTTGCACAAGAAAATCCTTCTTGGTTAAAATCATCTGAAGAAATCCACAATAGTTTATTATCTGTAGCTTATTTTGGGTTGGGAAATGTCGAATTTGGGGAACTCTATTTAAATAGGTTTTTACAATCAAAAAAAATTGAACCACAGATGATGTTAGCAGTTGCAAAGAGATTTAATGATATAAATGAAAAACATAAATCTCAACGAATATTGATAAAAGCCAACGAAGCCGAACCAGACAATCAATCAGTATTAAGTAAATTAGTTGAAATTAATTTAAATTTAGGGAATTCACAGAATATGGCTGAAAATCTAAGGAAGTTGCTTAATATGAGACAAACATCTAAGAAAATTCTACGAAGAGCTTATAAAGAGATAAGCAGTGATCGTTTTGTTTTTGAAATTGAGCGTAATAATATTAGATTGGAATTAGCAGAGATACTGAAATTAAATAATCCTAACAGCTAATTAATTCACAGTTTTTATAAGATTGGTTATATATTTTATTAGCGTTTTATTTATATCATGTGATATTCACTTGATTATATATAATATATATTAAGTGAATTTGTATCACATAGCTACGGTTTTTATAATTGGATATTTACTTGGTTCAATACCATTTGCGGTTATAATATCGCGCTATCGTGGAATTAATATCTTTAAGGCAGGAAGTGGAAATCCCGGTGCAACAAATGTAAAAAGAGTTGTCGGAAAAACTGAGGGAAATATTTGTTTTAGTTTAGATGTTCTGAAGGGATTCATCGCCGCAATTTGGCCAGTTCTAACTTTTTTTAATTTCAACAATCGCCTAGATTTATGTATCTTTGGACTAGTAGGAGCAATTATTGGGCATAGTTATTCAGTTTTTTTGAGTTTTAGAGGTGGAAAAGGTGTTGCTGTGACAATGGGTGGTTTGATTGCAATTATGCCCCTGGTATTAATTTCAGGTATAGTTGTTTGGCTGATCGTTTTTTTTACTACTAAATATGTTTCACTAGGATCAATTTTTTTTGGGATCAGTTTACCAATAAGTGCTTTTATATTTAATTATTCTACAACGCATCAAATACTGGCAATTTCACTTGCACTGATTATCCTTATCCGTCATTTCAAGAACATTCGAAACCTCTTTTTAGGTATCGAAAATAAATTCTATAAAACGAAATAATTACATTATCATAATTGTATTAATTTAAATGATTAATAAATCTGTAATTAATATTGGTATTCTTGGATTAGGTGTTGTTGGACAGGGTGTTTGCAAACATTTTGAAAACAATTTTATTAAATTAAACAAGCGTTTAGGTGTGAAATTAAACATCACACATGTCGCAGCACGTGATATTAAGAAAACTAGAGCAATCAGTCTTGATAATTATATTGTGACTGATAATCCGGAATCCATTGTAATAAATCCAGAAATTGATATTATTTGTGAGCTGGTTGGGGGTACGTCGTTTGCTAAAGATCTAACCCTAAAAGCACTTAAATCAGGCAAAATTGTTGTTACGGCTAATAAAGCATTAATTTGTGAACATGGTGAAGAATTATTTGCGGTAGCTAAAGAGAGTGGAAGTCATTATCTGTTCGAAGCAAGTGTTGCTGGAGGTATACCTATTATTAAAGTATTGCGTGAAAGCCTGGTAGCCAATCAATTTAAACTAATTTATGGAGTTCTTAATGGCACCTGTAATTATATTCTGACCCAGATGCAAAGGAAGCAGGAATCTTATGATGTAATCGTGAATGATGCTAGAAAACTCGGGTATGTAGAATCGGATGAATCACTTGATTTAGATGGATGGGATACTGCGCACAAAGCGGTAATTTTAGCATATCTTGCTCACGGGAAATGGATTTCACTCAAAGATATTGCAGTTGAAGGAATTCGCAACGTTTCACTCAAAGATATTCAATGGGCTGATGATTTAGGATATAAAATCAAACTATTAGCCCAAATATCTAGAGATTTTGAAAAAAACACACTTTATGTAAGTGTTCATCCAACGTTAATTGAAAAAAATAATATTTTAGCAAACGTAGATGATGTTTTCAACGGGGTTTGCTTAAATGGTGATATTGTAGGCGATTCCACACATATTGGTCGCGGAGCAGGGCAGGATCCAACTGCCAGTGCTGTTATAAGCGATATTTGTGATGCGGTTAATTTAATTATTAATAAAAGCAATCAATTAAATAATATCCCTGATAACGTTGATACTGGAACTAATCTAAATATAGCATCACCTGGAGATATCACTGGATGCTATTATTTGCGTTTAAACGTTAATGATAAGCCAGGCGTTTTAGCCGAAACAGCACACATATTGGCCGAATTTAATATCAGTATCGCATCAGTTATTCAATGTCCTGTATTAAATGATCAAAGTGCTAATTTAATTCTAACGACACATCCAACTAATGAGAAATGCATTCAAAATACTGTTGGGAAACTTACTGATAGTGAATGGGTTCTAAATCCACCTTTTCTTCTTCATATAGCTAATTTTAATAATTAATAAATAACTATTGTAGTTCCCATATATATTTAATTTTATTATGGCTTTAATTGTTCAAAAATTTGGAGGTACTTCAGTTGCTGATCTAGAAAGAATTCGACTAATTTCTGATCGAGTTAAAGAATCATATGATTCCGGTAATAAACTGATCATCGTAGTTTCCGCTAGAGCTGGGGTAACAAATAGATTAATTGCTGATGCAAAACAACTTAATAAAGATCCCGACAGACGTGAAATGGATATGTTATTGTCTATAGGTGAACAGGAAACAATAGCACTGATGGCAATTTCATTACAAGGATTAGGCGTTCCGGCAGTATCACGAACTGGTAGCCAAGCTGGAATTATTACTGATTTCTCACATCAAAATGCTAGAATCATAGATATTAGTGGTGGAGATATTCTTGAGCAACTCGATGAAGGTAAAGTAGTTATAGTTGCTGGTTTTCAAGGTGCGAACAGTAAAGGACAAATAACTACTTTTGGCCGTGGAGGATCTGATTTAACTGCAGTTGCTTTAGCTGCTAACTTAAAAGCTGATTATTGCCAAATATTTACAGATGTAGAGGGTGTTTATACTGCCGATCCAAAAATCGTACCTGATGCAAAAAAAATTGACGAAATTACTTATGATGAAATGCTGGAACTTGCCAGTCTTGGAGCAAAAGTTATGCAATCTAGATCAGTGGAATTTGCTAAAAAGCAAAGTGTGAATTTTGAGGTCCGTTCAAGTTTTAATAATAAACCAGGTACTATTGTGAAAGAAGAAATAAAATCGATGGAAGATGTTGTTGTCCGCGGTGTTGCGGTTGATAAAAATCAAGTTAAAGTTGTTGTGGGTGATCTTCCTGATAAGCCTGGTACTGCTGCTCAAATATTTAAATCTCTCGATGCGGCTAATGTGAATGTCGATATGATTATTCAAAATATTGGTCGTGAAGGTTCTGCCAATCTCACATTCACTGTTGCCGCTGATGATGCTGATAGGGCTGAAAAAGCGATGAATGATACACTAAGTGTTCTTGGGTGTGGTAGAGTTAATGTTGCCGACAGAATTGCAAAAATTTCAATTGTCGGAGTTGGAATGCGCAGTCATTCTGGAGTCGCTTCAAAAATGTTTTCAACTTTAGCTGATCTCGGAGTTAATATTCAGCTAATCAGCACATCAGAAATTAAAATCTCGATAGCCATTGACGTGGAAAAAGCCGAAGTGGTTACGCGTGCTATTCATAATGCTTTTGAGCTGGAAAAATAAATTAACAAAAGTACCCGGGGAGGGACTTGAACCCTCACGTCCTTGCGGACAACGGATTTTAAGTCCGCAGCGTCTACCATTCCGCCACCCGGGCAGGTGAAATTCAAAACGTTCTAGGTGACCCACAAAATAAGTAAATCAAAAAATCGAATTAATTATTATTATTTTTTTTAAATAAAGTAATTTTAGAGTTAATTGCAGATTTATGGTCATCAATCATTTATTAAATTAAAAATATATTTATCCTCTTTAAATTAGCTATTGAACTTGACTTGAATTGGTAAGCGAACATGCTCTGGCGACTTTAATTTTAGTAGGGTCAAAAGCAATTTTTTATATATGTCTAATGATTTCAAAAATACCCTCAATTTGCCAAAAACAGATTTTCCGATGCGAGCGAATTTGGCAA
Organism: Opitutales bacterium; assembly: GCA_021772565.1. Taxonomy (GTDB): domain Bacteria; phylum Verrucomicrobiota; class Verrucomicrobiia; order Opitutales; family JAJFLR01; genus JAJFLR01. Next base: position 28,197 of record JAJFLR010000002.1, read on the forward strand.
ATCGTGAACCGGAGCGTTTAAAACATTGGGAATCTTTTCGAATTTATCAGGAAGTTTTAAAGAAAAATTCCGAAGGGATTCCATTTGTTCTACATGATGGGCCACCGTATGCTAATGGAAATATTCATCTCGGGCACGCATTAAATAAGGTTCTCAAGGATATTATTATTCGATATAAATCTATGCGTGGCTATCGAGCTCCTTATGTGCCAGGCTGGGATTGTCACGGTTTACCAATTGAGCAACAGGTATTAAAAAAAGTAGGATCAAAAATTCACGAAATGGAACCAGTTGATTTAAGACGTTTATGTCATGATTATGCTGAGAAATTTGTTAATCTTCAAAAAGATCAATTCAAACGTTTAGGAATTAACGGTGATTGGGATGAACCTTATTTGACTTTTAATCCAAAATTTGAAGCGGGAATTTTAAGCTGCTTAAAAGATCTTGTATCCAATGGTCTCGTGAAAAAAGGGTTTCGTTGTGTTCATTGGGATACTACATTTAGAACTGCACTGGCTGAGGCTGAAATTGAACATAAGGCTCATACATCTGATTCAATTTATGTTCGTTTTCCATTGATCGATTCTGAAAAATTTTCTGAGCTAGAGGGCTTAAGTAACATATCGTTTGTTATTTGGACAACTACACCTTGGACTCTACCTGCTAATTTAGGAGTTTCACTCAACCCAAATTTAAAATATGTCGCCATTGAGCATGATGGACAAACATCTATAGTTGCCGAAGAATTAGCTCAATCATTTCAGGAAAATTGCAAAATCAAAGAGGGTAAAATTGTAGCGACTTTTAATGTAGAAAACTTTGATCGCGCACGCTGTTGTCACCCTATTTTTGGAAACAAAACCAGTTTAATAATGTTGGGTGAACATGTTACGTTAGAGCAGGGGACAGGTTGTGTTCACACAGCACCCGGGCATGGCGCTGATGATTTTAATATTGGGAAAAAATATGGATTACCAGTTTTAGTTCCAGTTGATGAGAGAGGATGTTTTACCTCCGATTATCCAGATATGGAAGGTGTGCATGTTTTTAGTGCTAATCCTAAAATTATTGAAATTCTTGAGGAAAACAAATTGCTCTTATCTGCTACAAAAGTAACACATGAATATCCCTACAGCTGGCGCAGCCATAAACCGATAATTTTTCGCGCTACTGAACAATGGTTTTTTGAATTAAATATTGGAGATGTTAAAAACAAAGCTATAAATGCAATTGATAATGACGTTCAATGGATTCCGCGCTGGGGCTATGAGCGTATTCACTCAATGGTTGAAAACAGACCCGATTGGTGCTTGTCTCGTCAACGTTCATGGGGTGTTCCAATTCCTTCAATTCGCTCTAAAAAAAGTGGAGAGTCTTTCCTTAACATTCAAATAATAAATAAATTTATTGAAAAAGTTAAGAGGCAAGGAAGCAATTGTTGGTATACAGATTCTCTTGAAGATTTTTGGTCTGAGGGGATTGTTTATGAGCCAACAGGTGAATCTCATCCTGATGATTTTGAAAAAGAATTTGATATTCTCGATGTTTGGTTTGATTCTGGTGCGAGTCATATCGCCTGCCTGGAGCAAGATGAACGTTTGTCTTCACCGGCTGATTTATATTTAGAAGGAAGTGATCAGCATCGTGGTTGGTTTCAGAGTGCGCTTCTAACATCAATAGGTTCGCGTGATCGGGCACCTTATAAAGCAGTATTAACTCACGGTTTTGTTCTTGATGGCAAAGGAAAAGCAATGAGCAAATCTGCCGGCAATGTTATTTCACCAAAACAATTAATTGATAAACTTGGTGCAGATGTAGTTCGACTTTGGGTGAGTAGCGAAGATTATCGTAACGATCTAAAAGTTTCTGATGAAATTATTGATAGAATTGCAGAAACATACCGTTTGTTTAGAAATACTTTACGTTTTCAAATTTCTAATCTTTTCGATTTTATTTACGAAAATGATGCTATTGCGTTAGAAAAATTAAGACCCTTGGATAAGTGGGCACTTCACCAATTGTCCGAATTAATAGAGTCAGTTACAGCTGCATATGATTCTTATGAATTTCATAAAGTTTATCAAATTTGCAATAAGTATTGTGCTGTTACTTTATCAGCACTTTACCATGACATGCTAAAAGATCGATTATATACATTTGATTCAGAATCGAGCGATAGAAGATCTGCTCAAACAGTTGTATATCATTCTTTGAAAACACTTATGAGGTTGATGGCACCTATATTGGTTTTTACTTCTGACGAAGCTTTTTCATTTAATGAAGAAAACAAAAATTTAATTAATGATTCGGTTCACCTTCAGAGTTGGCCGGAAATTCCGAAAAATTGGTTAAATTCAGAGATAGCAAAAGATGTGAGCCAATTACTGAAAATTCGAAGTTTGGCCTATGAAAAATTAGAAGTATTAAGACAAAATAAAGAAATTGGCCAATCGTTAGAAGCCCAAATTACTATTTCGGGAAATCCCAATAATTCTGATTTTGAACTTTTGTTGAAATATGAAGAAATGCTAACTGAATTATTTATTGCATCAAAAGTAATACTAGTTGAAAACTCAAATGTCAGCGAAACAAGTATTGAATTTCATACTAAACATGCAAGTGGTGAGCGTTGTCCTCGATGCTGGTATTGGATAGATTCAAACAATGGATGTAGCCGAAGTTCAGAGTGTCCAATGGTCAAGCAAGAATGTACGTAAACTTAAATATAATTAATACTCAAAGTTATGAGAAAATCAAAGATTATGTCTAATAGTAAAATTAGTGATGTAAAGGGGGAAGTGAAAAGAGGCAGAGGTAGACCACCAAAAAGTGCTCAAAGTTCAACAACAGCAATATCTAACAAGATAAATAAAATATCTGATGATTTTAAAGATGATACATCAACTCCGAGAAAAAGAGGCAGACCCCCAAAAAATTTGGTAGAATCACCAAGAGGCCGTGGCAGACCTCCTAAAGAAGCAATTAAAGTTAGTAGAGGTCGGGGTAGACCACCCAAGGAAGATTCTTCAACTGTCGTTAAAAGAGGTCGGGGTAGGCCACCAAAAATAACTGTTGAAGAGGTAATGAATGAGACTCCGAGAGGACGCGGCAGGCCTCGGAAAACTGAAGTTGTTGTGAAAAGGGGTAGGGGCAGGCCACCCAAGAATATTGTTGATAATGTTTTGACTGGTGCTCGAAGGGGAAGAGGAAGGCCACGTAAAGATGCCACAGTTATCACTGGGCGTCCAGCGAATGAGTTTCCTGATGTTCCTGTAAAAAGAGGGCGAGGGCGACCCCGAAAAAATCAAACTGATAACTACATTCAGCGTGAAACAATTCCCAATAGAGTTGAAGCATATGTGAATGAAAAAATAGCTCAAAGAGAAGCAGCTTTACCACAAGCGGCAATGAAAGTTTTAAAGGGCAAGAAGAAACATACACCAGCTGTTTTTAAATTACCTTCCAAGAAACAGACTCCGATTGTATTTTCACTTGAGGATGTTAAGCACGTTATTGATACACGTAAAAAGGAAAAGAGTATTCAGGAAGCTCAGGTAATTGCGGAAAAGCAAATTATTAAAGCTAAAGAGCTGGAGAAGATTAAAGAAATTGAGCAGAAAGAAAAAATTCTTCAAGAATTTAAAGCGGCCTCAATTGCAGATATTCTTGGATACAATCCTAAAACTGAAAAACAATCGGGAGGTGATGACATCAATAAAGTTCCAAATAAATTTCTTAAATATTATAAGAATTTGGTGCAACTTCGTGATCACGTTAGAAGTGGGTTGGATTTACATACTCAAGATACCCTTAAGAGATCAAATAAAATTGACTCTACTGTTCAGAGTAGCAACGTTGAACCACTTACTGATGTTGGAGAAGATAACTTTGATCGTGATTTTGCCCTCAGTCTAGTTTCTAACGATCAAGAATTATTAGTTGAAATTGATGAGGCTATTAAACGAATTTATAATAATACTTACGGGGTTTGTGAAATTACAGGAAAATTAATTAATCGAGAACGTTTGGAAGCAGTGCCATTTACTCGTTATTCCGTAGAAGGACAAAGAGAGCAGGAAACCGGTAATTTTAGAAAAGTCGATCGCAGTGCGGCATTTCTCGATGTGAGTCCTGAAGATTCTGTTCAATTTAGCAGTGACGATTCTGAAGACTGAACCATTACAACATCCCGAGAATTCAATAAAGGATAACCTTTTAGTATACCGCAAATTATTTGCGGTGAGTATCCTTATTGTAATCATCGATCAGATTACAAAATACTGGATTCATCATTTATCAGATTTACCACTTCATTTATACCCACCCAATGGCGGTTTAGTAATAATTCCCGGCATATTTAATATTATATTCACTGTAAATAAAGGTGCAGCCTGGGGTATTTTGTCGGACTATAGCTTCCTGCTTACATCAATGGCCTTTATTGCATTAGGTCTCATATTTTTCTTTCGAAATCAAATAAGACTATCACAACCAATTAAACAGGTCTGTTTTGGTTTATTAATTGGGGGGATAATCGGAAATTTAATCGATAGGTTGATTTATAGTTATGTAATTGATTTTCTTGATGTTCATTTTAAGAATTATCATTGGCCAACATTTAACATTGCTGACAGTGCAATATGTGTTGGCACTGGTATCTATATGATTTTAAGTTTTTTTGAAAAAGAAGAAGAAAAATAGTCAGATAATTGTCCTGGTTTTAACACACAACATTTTTTATTATGGATCCAAGATATACTAAATTAGCAAATGTTCTAGTTGAGCATTCAACAAATCTCGCTAAAGATGAAAAAGTTTTAATCTCTGCATATGATGTGCCGGATGATATTGTTATAGCAATTATTAGAGCTGTTCGCTCCAGGGGTGCTGTGCCATACGTCCAATTAAATCGTGAGCGAATTAGCAGAGAACTTCTTTATCATGCAAATAAGGTCCAATATTCTATTGAGTCCGAGATTGAGTTGGCACGCATGAAAAAGATGGATGCCTATATTGCCCTTAGAGGTTCTCATAATATTTTTGAGTCATCGGATATTCCTTCAGATAAAATGAAACTGGCAAACAGTTTATTTAAAGCGGTACTCGACTGGAGAGTTCAAAAAACTAAATGGGTGGTTTTACGCTGGCCAACCCCTGCGATGGCTCAACAAGCTATGTGCAGTACGGAAGAGTTCGAAGAGTTTTTCTTCAAAGTTTGTACGCTTAACTACTCTAGAATGAGTAATGGGATGAATGCTCTTAAGCGTTTGATGGATAAGACAGATAAAGTGAAAATTACAGGACCGGGTACTAATTTAAGTTTTTCTATCAAAGGAATTGACGCAATATGTTGCGGGGGTGATCGAAATATTCCTGATGGAGAAGTTTTTTCTTGTCCCGTTAGAGATAGCGTTGAAGGCGAAGTTACTTATAATACGCCAACGGTTTATCAGGGTGTTTCTTTCGACAATATTTATTTAAAATTTAAAAAGGGAAAAATCGTCGAAGCGATATCAAATAACAATAATCAGAAGTTAAATGAAATATTTAATTCTGATCCCGGTGCACGATATATTGGAGAATTTGCTTTAGGGTTTAACCCACATATTTTGGAACCGATGCGTGATATATTGTTTGACGAAAAAATTGCCGGCTCATTTCATTTTACACCGGGTCAGGCATATGAAATGGCAGATAACGGCAATCGATCTCAAATACATTGGGACTTAGTTTGCATCCAAAGACCAGACTACGGCGGCGGAGAGATTTATTTTGATGATAAACTGATACGCAAAGATGGACTGTTTGTACCTAAATCGTTACAGAAATTAAATCCGGATTATCTGCTGGATGATTAATAGTGTGTTTGTTTTCTTTAGCTCAATATTGAATAATTTTTTTGCTAGTACGACTATTGAAATTTTATTGATAGATTTCTTTTTTTAATTCCATAAATTTTAATAGTACTTAATTTTATTAAGCATTTGATGGGAAATATATAACCAATTTAAAAATCTGTGTTTAATCAGTGTTTCATTGTTATGTTTGATGTCACTTCGTTCGGTACTCGTTTCACTCGTTGAGGTGTCGGAACAAGTTCCTCGGTAGTGGCAAACTAGTAATATGAAAATTGAATACACACTATTAATTATTTACGTTATTGTATTTATCATGTGTGGCATTTCACCACACGATCGTTCGGTATGGTTTGCTGAAAATATACCTATCGTAGTGCTCGTTTCATTCGTTTGTTTTGCATCCCGAAATTTTCAATTTTCAAAATTGAGCTATATTTTTATGATTGTATTACCGGTGTTGCACACAATAGGAGGGCATTATACATTTGAACGTGTCCCATTTGATTTTATTACAAATCATTTTGGTTTTGAGCGTAATCATTACGATCGAATCGCACATTTTAGTGTTGGATTCTATGCTTTTCCAATCGCTGAATATGTTATTTCAAAAGGGCTGGTTTTAAATAAAATCTTAGCAAGCCTATTTGCCATTTGTATAATATTTACAGTTGCCAGCACTTACGAAATTTTTGAATGGATTTATGCGATCAGTGCAGATCCAAGTTCGGGGATAGCAGTACTGGGATCACAAGGTGATATTTGGGATGCCCAAAAAGATATGTTAGCTGACGGTATGGGGGCAATGTTTTCTATAGTTGTATTTAATATTTACTTCAGTAAATATACTGAAGTGAACGAATCCAAACATTCCAATATTAATTAATAGTTTTTGACAGGATTAACAGGATGAATATTTTCAATGTTTAGAAATGGAACTTTTTAGAGAATTTTTTAAGATCATTGAAAGCATAAATAATTCAGGAGTTGAATATGCTGTTGTGGGTGGTGTTGCTCTCGCATTTCATGCAAATCCTCGACTTACAAAGGATATTGATATTCTTGCAAATCCTGATGACTTAATAATTTACGAGAGTATATTTACTAAGCTTGGTTATCTTAAAAGTGCTTCACCTATAACATTTAAGAATACGAATATGACACTGCATCGGTTTGTTAAACCAAGCGATATCATTGAAAGTGAATTAATCATTATAGATCTTCTACTTGGGAATGAAGCGATACATAGGGAAATTATCAAACGGAGTATTGTCGATGATTCATACATTGGCAAGGTTAGTGTTGCAACAAAGAGTGATTTAATAATGATGAAGAAAATTAGAAATAGCCAGCAGGACAAAGCCGATATAGAAAACTTGGAGAGTAACGATGAGTAAGATTGAAAAGACTATGATGATACTGAGCGATCTTTGGGAGTTTTATGTCAGGCTACAGGCCAGGAATATTGATCCCAAATCTTCTACTAATAACGATTCTATAGATACTCTTTCAGGGTAAGCGATTGCTGATCTTTGAGAAATTATTGACGAACTAGCTATGGCATAGCTGATGTGATTTTATTATCGAAATATATCCTCGACCCAATCAGCCAATCATAATCTAATTCGCACTATTGTTATTTTCGATAATCATAACTTTAATAATTGAATAATGATATGGCCAAAGCTGAATGTGCTATTTCCATTACGATTAGATATTAATTAGTAACTATGCAAATAATTGATAACATTAATTCATTATGGGGTGACGATTTAAAACAATCAATTAAGTCTGGGGCAAAACTGAAAATTGCGGCATCCTGTTTCTCAATCTATGCTTATGAAGCGTTGAAAAAAGAGTTGGAAAAAGTTGAGTCATTGGAATTTATTTTTACTGCACCCGCTTTTGTGCCAAATGAAGTTTCAGATAAAATCTCGAAGGAGCGAAAGGAGTTTCATATTCCTAAACAGCAACGTGAAAGAAGCCTTTATGGAAGTGATTTTGAAATTCAGCTGAAAAATAAACTGACACAAAGAGCCATTGCCAAAGAGTGTGCTGAGTGGATTCGGCGAAAAGCTAAATTTCGATCAAATAATACTAAAGCATCTATGCAGCAGTTTGCCTGTTTGAACACCAAAGGTTCAAAAACTGCTTATACACCCCTACATGGGTTTACAGCAGTCGATCTTGGTTACCAGCAAGGAGATGCTGTTTCAAACTTTATCAATAAATTTGACGATGCATCGTCTGCAGCAACTTACCTGCAATTGTTTGAGCAAATTTGGAATGACGGCTCTATGCTTTAAGAGGTAACGGAGAATATCTGTTCTCATATTGATTCAGTCTATCAGGAAAACTCGCCAGAAAGGATTTATTTTTTAATGCTTTATAATATCTTTAGTGAATTTCTTGAGGATTTGAATGAGGATGTTCTTCCCAATGATCTGACGGGATATCAAGGCAGTACTATATGGAATAAACTATATAATTTCCAGCGTGATGCGGCAATCGGTATTATCAATAAACTTGAAAGTTATAATGGCTGTATTTTGGCAGATAGTGTTGGCTTGGGAAAAACTTTCACTGCACTTGCAGTTATTAAATACTACGAACTGAGAAACCGATCCGTATTAGTTCTTTGCCCGAAAAAGCTCGCCGATAACTGGCTTAATTATAACCGGAATTTAAAGACTAATATTTTGGCCAAGGATCGTTTGAATTATGAAGTGCTCTGCCACACAGATTTGCAACGAACAAAAGGTGAATCATTTGGTACTCCCCTCAATAGAATAAACTGGGGAAACTATGATCTCGTCGTTATTGACGAATCTCACAACTTTCGTAATAATGACGCCTACAAGGATAAAGAGACTCGTTATAAAAAACTGATGAATGCGGTTATCCGCGAGGGCGTTAAAACCAAAGTTCTTATGCTTTCAGCAACACCGGTAAACAATCGTTTTAATGATCTGAGAAATCAACTTGCCTTTGCCTATGAGGGAGAATCAGAAAATCTGAATGTAAAGCTACGTACAGGCAAAAGCGTTGAAGAAATATTCCGGAGTGCTCAGGCTGCATTTAATCAATGGTCGAGGTTGGCTCCTGAAGAACGTACTGCACAAGCAATTCTTAAATCACTCGATTTTGATTTCTTCGAACTCCTGGACAGCGTAACTATTGCCCGATCCCGGAGGCACATTGAAACTTTTTACGATACCGAGGAAATTGGAAAGTTTCCTGTAAGACTAAAGCCGCTGTCCTACAGATGTCCATTAACAATGCGTGAGGACGTTATGAATTTCAATGAAATCTATCATCAGTTATCACTGCTGAAGCTCTCAATATACGCTCCGGTTAGTTATATTTTGCCAAGTAGGTTAAAGAAATATGAGGATATTTATGACACGGATGTTGAAGGCGGAAGGGGAAAACTACGGCAGGCCGACCGTGAAAAGAGCCTGCAATCATTGATGACCACCAATTTGCTTAAACGTTTGGAGAGCTCTGTTGAATCGTTCAGGAAGACGCTTGGATATTTAGAAGAGAATCATAAGAGTATGCTCACTAATATTGAACGTTTCAAACAATCGGGGACAGATTTTACTATCAATGATCTTACGGATTCTTTGGGAAATCTTGAAGCCGAGGATGATGATTTTTCAGACTTAGGTGAATTTAAGACCGGAGGCAAAGTTCAGGTTGATTTAGCGGATATGGATTTGCCTTCATGGGAGCATGATTTAAAATTGGATTTGCAGGTAATTTCCGATTTGTTAATTGAGATGCTCAAGGTTACTCCGGAAGACGATGCAAAACTTCAACACCTTAAGGCACACATCGAGAAAAAGATCACTGCGCCAATCAATCGGGATAATAAGAAGGTTATTATCTTTACCGCCTTTGCCGACACAGCAAATTATCTCTATGAGAATTTGGCGTTGGAACTTTTAAAATTGGGTGTTCATTCCGGCAAGGTAACAGGAAAAGATGCACCTAAAACAACACTGAAAAAAAGATATGACTTTCAGGAACTGCTCACGCTGTTTTCTCCTCGCTCAAAAGAGAAGGCACTGATTCTAAATGATACAATTCAAATGGTGAATTACTGGCCGGATATTTCATTGGATGAATACATTAATTTAAAAGAACGTGTTGAAAATCGGATGATGATTGTCGATGTCACAGCTTCCGGTGATGATAACGTCCTTACAGCAAAATCAAATGATATATCATATCGCAAGGAACAACTCCGGCGTTTGCAGGAAGAAGTTATAGAACTTGAAGACCTGAAAACAGGAGTGAATATCACCGATCTTGGGCTTAATGAATTTCGGATGGACTTGCTCAACTATCTGAAAACAAACGATGATCTATCCAATGTTCCCAGTGGTATGCATGCCGTTGTTCCAGCCAAACCGGAATTGGGTCTCTTGCCCGGAGTGATCTTTACTCTGCGCAATCGACATGCAGGAGTGAATATCAATCAGCATAATCGACTGCATCCTTATTATCTGATTTATATCAGTAACGTTGGTGAAGTAATCACCGATCATACCAAAGTGAAACAATTACTGGATTTAGTCAGAGGCGGTTGCAAGGGATTGGACAACCCTGTAAGTAAAGTTTGCCAAATCTTTAATTCTGAAACAAACGATGGCCGTGATATGAAGCGTTACTCTGATCTGTTAAGTCAGGTTATTCAATCCATCATCGAGCTTAAGGAAGATAAGGATTTGGATAGCTTGTTTACCGGCAGAAGAACGACTGCATTGTCGGACACGATTGCCGGGTTGGATGATTTTGAATTGATCACATTTTTGGTGATCAAATGATGAGAGTTATGAAGCGTGAATGTCAGAACAGCAGTATCCTTTACAAATTCCCAGAGAGTGCAGCCTATGGCCGAGTTTTGCCCAAAAGTAAAATTTATGAAAACGCATCTCCCGGTTCGAAGGTTAAAGAATTTTTTGTTCGTGAAGTCGAAAAAATTATCTGGTCCTACAAACTTTCGCCCGAAACAATTAACTTACCTGCTAAAGGCAGCGTAAGGGAAATTCAGGTAATCACCATAATTCTTAAAACAGGTACTTTGAAATTAGAAGTGCTTCATGCAATTGACAAGGCGGTGGCTTCACAGATAATTTTTGTTTTAAGTTATAAATCTAAATTGCGTTATGTTTTAACCTATAAACGACCAAGTGAATCAAACAAAAATAAATCCGTTCAAAGTGATTATTTTGAAACAAGTTGGATGCCTGAAAATGCTGAATGTGTTGATTTGCCGGTTGTGCTGGATATGCAGTCACTTTATCAGTCACTTTTAAAAAATATCATATCACTTCCTTCCCTGAAAAATGAGACGATTGATGAACTTGTAAATCAGATGGATAAACTGAAAAGTAAAGAGCGGGAAGCCGCCCGTTTGGAAGCTCGATTGAAAAATGAAAAACAGTTTAATCGTAAAGTGGAGATTAATACGGAACTCCAAAATATTACAAAAGAAATTACGGCTTTAAAAAGATGAACCACGAAGTACACGAAAGAAACGAAAAAATTCTTTATAAGAATGAGTGTTATGCTGTTCAGGGAGCAATCTTTGATGTTTATCGAGAGATGGGCTGTGGTTTTCTGGAGGGTGTTTATCAGGAATGTCTTGAGAAAGAGTTAAAGAATAGAAATATTGCATTTGTTTCCCAACAGGAATTAAAACTTAAAAATCAAGTAACTACATAGCATGACAAAAATGTTTAATTCAGCTCGCTATCAGCATGGTGAAGCCGTGCGGTTATCGGTATCGGTATCGAATGATCGATTGCGATACCGATAACCGTTTCACTGATACCGATAAATATCATTTTTTT
>JAJFLR010000011.1 GCA_021772565.1 Opitutales bacterium
ATAATGCTTTTCATCAAGCTGTTGGTCAAACCACTTTTCTTCGTCAGCCCGGACTAGACGCACCTTGAGTTGTTTCAATAATGTTTTTGATAAGTCTTTGTTGTAGTTCATCCCACCATAACATGGTGGGTTTAGGGGGGGTTGTCCAGCTAAATTTTAACTCATTGATGAAAATATACTTCGACGTTCTTAACAGAAGAACATGACCCTTCCAGTATTTGAACATTTTCATCCTCGACAAAAACATTTCCCACTGCAGTGCCATTTGAATAAGTGATATCAGTAGTTGTTAAGGTTGTATAAAATGCCGTGCTAGATCCCGTAGCAATACTTACAGGACTAGTTAAACTAATCAAATCACTGGCATTGCCTTGTCCATTACCTTGAACGGTTCCAGACCCGATAAGAGTCCAGGCAGCAGAATTATTTTGAAATCCAACCCATGTATCAGTTTTTGTATAAATCTCATAATTCAGTATGCTAAACGAATCAACATTCAACTGAAACCCGGTCACTGATATATCATTCTTAGCAACTACATCAAACATATTACCAGAAAATCCATTCCCGCCGACAAATGTTGTTTGAAGCGTAAAAGCTGCATTAACAGTAGTAGTAAATGATAATGCTAAAAGTAAGACTACCAATTTGCAAAAATGATTTCTAATTTCCATTTATATAGATTTAAGTGAGTTGATAAAATAATAATTTGAAATTATTTAAATGCTCAGTAATTCCAAGAAAAAAATGTGATTCCATCAATATTACAACAGATCTAAAGTAGAATTATAATTATCAGATTTTATTTCATTACTAAATAATTACATGATAACTAATTCAAAGATTAAAAAAATTCTCTTGAAATTGCACTGAATCTTCCATGTAGATATCCATGCATCTGAAAATCCTGGATTTATGAAAGAATCAGAAATTAAGCGTAAAGCATACTGGAAAGCTAATTTAATTACTGTATCGGTCTTATTATCAATATGGTTTTTTGTCTCATTTGGTTGCTCAATATTATTTGTCGATCAACTCGACAACATACGCATTGGTGGTTTTAAACTCGGATTCTGGATGAGCCAGCAAGGTTCAATGTATGTTTTTGTACTCCTGATTATTACCTATATATATTTGATGAACAAGCTGGATAAGAAATACGACGTGCACGAGGACTGACTCAATTTGTATAAAAAAATGGACGTACAAACCTGGACCTTTATTCTCGTTGGAATTTCATTTACGCTTTATATCGGTATAGCAATTTATTCAAGAGCCGGTAACACAAAAGATTTTTATGTCGCCGGCTCAACTGTTCACCCAATAGCAAACGGTATGGCAACCGGTGCTGACTGGATGTCAGCAGCCTCTTTTATTTCTATGGCCGGTATAATTTCTTTTATGGGTCGAGACGGTGCGATGTACCTTATGGGATGGACAGGAGGTTATGTTTTATTAGCGTTATTACTTGCCCCCTATCTTCGCAAATTTGGAAAATTCACTGTGCCTGATTTTGTCGGTGATCGTTATTACTCCAGTACTGCTAGAATGGTTGCAGTTGTCTGCGCAATATTTGTCTCATTCACATATGTCGCCGGACAAATGCGAGGTGTCGGCATAGTCTTTTCAAGATTTCTCGAAGTTGATATTAACTTGGGTGTCGTCATTGGCATGGTCATTGTATTCTTTTATGCGGTTCTTGGAGGCATGAAAGGAATCACCTATACTCAAGTTGCTCAATATTGTGTTTTAATTTTCGCCTATCTTGTCCCGGCAATTTTCATATCAATTCTAATGACTGGCAATGTTGTACCACAAATTGGATTTGGCAGCGAAATCAAAGGTGAAGAAGGTGTTTTCCTTCTCGATAAACTTGACGCCTTAAGCCAGGAACTTGGATTCTCAAATTATACTGAAGGAAGTAAATCTACAATTGATTTGTTTTTTATTACAATGGCTTTAATGGTCGGTACTGCTGGACTACCGCATATCATCGTCCGTTTTTACACAGTTCCCAACGTTTCAAATGCCAGAACATCTGCAGCCTGGGCACTTATTTTTATAGCAATACTTTATACGACTGCACCCTCAGTAGCAGCCTTTGCTCGAACAAATCTTCTAACTACCATTAACAATACTGAATATGCTAAAGTACCTGCCTGGTTTAAAAACTGGCAAGAAACCGGTCTGATCAAATTCGAAGATAAAAATAACGATGGTCGCATTCAATATTATAATGATAAAAGTAAGAACAGTGAGTTTATCGCAGAAACAAAAAAAAGGGGTTGGAGGGGCAACGAAGTTATTATAGATCGCGACATCATGGTGCTGGCAAATCCGGAAATTGCCAATTTACCTAACTGGGTAGTTGCTCTGGTTGCCGCAGGCGGATTGGCTGCTGCGCTCTCTACCGCAGCCGGTTTACTTCTCGTTATTTCAACATCTTTTGCGCATGACTTTGTTAAACGAACTATCAAACCAGACATTTCTGAAAAAGGTGAGCTCAAATGTGCGCGCATCGCTGCGGGATTTGCAATTTTCATAGCCGGCTATTTTGGTATTAACCCACCGGGCTTTGTAGCTCAGGTTGTCGCCTTCGCTTTTGGCTTGGCAGCATCTTCATTTTTTCCAGCCATCGTTATGGGAATATTCTATAAAAGAATGAATAAAGAAGGGGCAATTTCAGGTATGATTGTTGGAATAATATTTACTGCAGCATACATAATTTATTTTAAATTCATTAGTCCGGAAGCTAACACATCTGACAATTGGTTATTTGGAATTTCACCGGAAGGAATAGGAACTTTAGGAATGATTATAAATTTTGTGGTGGCTCTAACCGTAGCTCGATTTACACCAGAGCCCCCAGTTTCGGTTCAAAATTTGGTAGAGAATATTAGAGTTCCTCGTCATATGGGCGATGATTGATAAAACACCAGCTTCTAATTATAATTTTAAAAATTATCTTCCTCTCTTAATTTTTAGTTTAATATTACTGGTAATTATAGTTTTTCCACTCGTGATACTTTCCTGGGGGTTTGCTCCACTAGACGATGCATTGAGACATGTTGCGTATACACTATCTGAAAAACAGTGGGCAGATATTCTAATACTGCGTGATCAATTTCCTGAAAAATTAGACACTCATCCGGGTTGGCATTCTATCTTAAAACTGGTTAATAATAGTACAAATATTGGTAAAGATGGCTTGCTGCAATTCTCAGTAATATCACTTTGGTTATTTCTAGCTATACCGGCACTTTTTTATATTAAAAAACCTGAAATTTTCATAGGTTGTCTCGGATTTCTAGCCTTTATAGATTTTGATTCATTTTACCGTTTATTTATTGGGCGGCCTTATATCTTCACCATTTCAGCTGCTTTTTCAATTTACTATATTTGGGAAACTTTTAACTTCGAAGATAATTCAAAGTTAAAAAAATCGCCTTTTTTAATTTTGTTATTTTCTCTGACAACGTTAGCGGTCTGGTGTCATAGTGGTTGGTATTTATTTATCCTACCAATCACAGGTCTTCTAATGACAAGAAAATATCAGTCGGCAGTTCACATTTCTGCAGTAATAATATCAGGAATTTTCACGGGCGCTCTCCTCACGGGTCAACCATTGCAGTATTTATACAATCAAGTCTATCATGTTTTCATATCACTGGGAAGTGGTCAAAATTTTCATGACCCGGTTGTCGAATTCAGACCGACTGGTTTTAGCTGGGATATTTTTATTTTAATTTCACTGCCAATTTTTTTCAAATTTTCAAAACTAAAAAATTTGTTTCAATTAAATCATCCAGCGTTTTTCGTAATGATATTATGCTGGCTTCTTGGTTTTTACGTTGGCCGATTCTGGTATGACTGGGGATTTCCCGCTTTGCTTTACTGGTATTCTTATAACATCTGTTCTGTTTACGCAAAAAAAATAAATGATAATTCTCCCTATAGAATTGTTACAGCAATAATACTTATAACAATATTCCTCACTATTGGATTAAGCAAAAAAAATGATCACTGGAGTGATAACCCAATTGCATTTCAATCAATTTTAAATAACGATTTAAAACAGGATCCTGCATGGCTGCCAAAAGCATCAGGCACAGTTTATTCAAACTCCATGGGAGCATTTTATAATTTATTTTATCTGTATCCAAAAGCTGACTGGAAATATCTTGTTGGGTTTGAACCTGGCATGATGCCAGAACAACTTTATCAAACATATCTCGATTATCGAAAGCATCGAACTTATGAATCACTTCTACCATGGACAGATACAATGAGCTCGAATGACCGCTTGGTAGTATTAGCAGACCAGAAATATAAACCGACTCTAACAAATCTTGAATGGAAATTTTTCAGACCATTTTATTGGTTTGGTCGCATACCTGTTCAGAAGGGCAAAAATAGCGGTAATGAAATTTCTAAATAAATTACCATTTCAAAATGCATATAAATAACTTGTTTAAAGAGAATGGATGGAGTCCTGTACAAGAGTCTCATGTAATTATTAGTAGAATATTAACTGAGGGAGATTATGCAATCGATGCTACAGCCGGCAATGGTAACGATACTCTATTTTTAAAAAAATGCGTCGGTAGCGACGGAAAAGTTTTTGCCTTTGATATTCAAAAGTCCGCACTGCTAACTGCAGAAAACTTATTAAAAAAATATAATTTGTTTGAAAACATCGAGTTGATCAATTCCGGACATCAGTATTTAGCAGAAAATATTCCATCAATTTACACAGGAAATATTAAAGCTGTACTGTTTAATTTAGGTTATCTGCCAGGCGGCAATAAATCTATTGTTACACAGCCCAAAACTTCAATTGATGGAATTACCCAAGCATTAACTCTACTTAGCATTAATTGTTTAGTGAGTATTATTTATTATACTGGGCACAGTGGCGGAAAAACTGAATTTGATGAGATCATGAAGTATTTAAAATCACTCAACCAAAAAAACTATTCCGTTACCCACTATAAAGCGTCAGATAAATTAATTAATCCGCCCGGATTACTTACTATCGAAAAAAAATAAATTTATACTACTTTGTAAGAATATCTTTAGCAGATTTGCCCTGTGGAATCATTGGCAAAACATGTTCAGTATAAGGAACAACAACATCGAGTAGATAAGGACCATCATGCTCAAGCATCTCCTTAATCCCCTCTCTCAAATCTTCTTTCTTGATTATCTGTTTAGCCTTAACACCAAATCCTTCGGCAATTTTAACAAAGTCAGGATAAAGACCACTAGGGTTATCGGGACTTCCAATGTTATTTGGATCTCCAAGAATTGTATGTCCACGGCATCCTTCATAAAAACGATCCTCCCACTGAACAACCATACCTAAATGTTGATTGTTTAACAGTAGAACCTTAACCGGAATTTTTTCAACAAAAGCTGTCGCTAGTTCCTGAACATTCATTAAAAATGATCCGTCACCATCTATATCGACAACGATCCTTTCCGGATGTGCAACCTTTGCTCCGATTGCTGCAGGGAGCCCAAATCCCATCGTCCCTAATCCTAACGAACTAATGTAACTGCGGGAATTATGGAATTTATAATACTGGGCCGCCCACATTTGATGCTGACCCACACCGGTTGCAATTATTGCCTCTCCGTTAGTCTCTTCGTATAAAACCTTAATCGCCTCCTGAGGTAGAATATGCTTACTCTCATTATAAGAGAATGGATTTTCTTCATCCCACTTTTCATACTTGGTCTGCCATTTAGTTAGATCAGGTTTTTTGAATTTTTTACTTTTAGCAATTTCGACTAACCGTTTAAAAGCGTACTTGATATCTGAACAGATTGGATATTGAACAAGTTTATTTTTGTTGTGCTCCGACCTATCAATATCGATATGAACAATTGTAGCGTCAGGTGCAAATTTACTGACAACGCCCGTAATTCGATCATCAAATCTTGCTCCGGCGGTAATCAATAAATCACTCTCGCAAACCGCCCAATTTCCGGCAACAGTACCATGCATGCCAAACCAACGCAATGATTGCGGATGATTTTCTGCAAATCCACCCAAGCCCATCAATGTTGTAGTAACGGGTATTCCAGTAAGTTCAGCGAATGCCAACAATTCTTCTTCAGCATTGGCAGATATAATCCCCCCACCTGCATAGATGACCGGCTGTTTTGCTTTTCCAATTAATTCTAAAACTTTTTCAAGCTCCTCATCGTTCGCAGTTGGTGGTTCCGGATATCCTTTAATGTCTATTTGTGATGGATAAACCGGTTTAACAATCGCTTGCTGAACATCTTTTGGTATGTCAATCAATACAGGCCCAGGGCGCCCTGTTTGAGCAATATGAAACGCCTCTTTAACAATTCTAGGTAGATCCAGTGCATCAAGAACCAAATAACTGTGCTTAACAACCGGTAGTGTAATGCCAAAAAAATCAGTCTCCTGAAAAGCTGCTTTTCCTATAAATTGTTGGTAAACCTGACCGGTTATCGCAACCATCGGTATGCTGTCCATGATTGCATCAGCAATACAGGTAACTAAATTTGTCGCACCCGGACCACTCGTTGCCATGCAGACACCCGCTTTACCTGTGGCTCTCGCATAACCGTGAGCCATAAAGCCACCTCCCTGTTCAAACCGAGGTAAAATTGTTCGGATTGAAGTAGGCCGTGTTAAAGCTTGATGCATCTCCATTGAAGCACCCCCCGGATAAGCAAATATCACATCCACGCCCTCTTTTTCCAAACAACGAACGAGTAAGTCGGCACCGATTATTTCTTCACCAACTTCATCATTAGGGAATGTGATTACTGCTTCATCTAACTTTTTTGCTTTCATGATAATTTATATATAAGAACCAGCTATTAAATAGTTACACAAATAATTGCAAGTGTGTAAAAACTAGATCCCGGTAGGATTCTTCCAACACAGAAACGTTATTTTTTATAATTAGGTTTTGTTAATATCCAACCCAGCGAGACCAGAACCAAATGCTTTAGAATATCATGCTCGCTATCAGCACTGTAAAGCCGTGCGGTTATCGGTTTCGGTATCGAATTTCCCGAAAGCGATATTCGATAGCCGTTTCACTGATACCGATACCGTAAACATCATATAATAATTATACTGGGCAGATATTAGACTCTTCTATATACACCAATAGTTAAGAATTAAGGTGCTAAATATAAGATAACGATTATTTAAATACCGGTATCTTCAAAATCTTTATCATGGACATAGAGATACATGACAGCCATTGAATCCTGATCCTCACCGGATGTATTATTGTAAGTACTTATCAACTCATATTCATGATCTTTATAAAGCTGAACGCCCTCTTCGCTTGAAAAATAATCAACTCGATCGATACCAATTCTTCCGTTGGATGCATCAACATTACTTTTAAATATAGTTACGTTATCTGTTAGATCTTTCAGCTCTAACTCTTCAGCAAAAGGATGTAAATGAACTGCGATGTAATGAACAGTCGTGTCATAGGGTAACTTCATCCATTTAGTCACTAATGTTTTATTAATTTGTTTACCTGGTGGAACAACCCAATGTCCTGCAAATTTGCGACCAAATTTATCATCAATTGACCGCTTGCCTGCCAAATCACCAATCATGCAACCTTCGCCATGCATGTTTCCATCTGCTTTTTTGATATTGTAGTAACCATCCTCTCCTTCAAGTAAAACCATGCCGTTTGCACCTTTCATAAATAATGCTTTCATCGGTTCAGTTAAATCACTGTCTTTAATATAACTGATAGTGACCTTATGACGAACTTTATTAATTTCATCCTGTTGATTCAGGTTCAACACTTGCGTGGAAAGTTGAAAGCTTTCAGTTGATGAGACCGGAATGCCAAAATTTTTAGGAAACTGAATATCAAACTGCCCTTGAGATAATGTAAACAAACGATTAGAAACAGATTTTTTCCAATCAAATAATTTTTTATGTTTTTTGGAATCCCAGTTAAAATTACTATGACACATAAATTCCTGCGAAGCCGGCGTCACACCATCTTCTTTTACCATGACAGCTTTATAACCAACTACCCAAAGTAACTCTTCATCATCCAGCGGATTCGTCAAATAAATTTTGCGAACACTTTGTGGGCCTTGCATCGATTTATAAATTTTATCAATAGTATATATCTCTGATAAAAAATTGTATGTTCTGACTTCTGGGTCAGTTTCCTCCACTATCGCAATTAAGTCAGTATAATAGAATAATGAAACTATTAGAGTGATATTTGCCCAAAAATATTTTTTAATTCTGTTCATATCTTTA
This sequence comes from Opitutales bacterium, assembly GCA_021772565.1. GTDB lineage: Bacteria > Verrucomicrobiota > Verrucomicrobiia > Opitutales > JAJFLR01 > JAJFLR01. The sequence goes on from JAJFLR010000011.1 coordinate 8,294, forward strand.
ATTAGATGTAACATATATCTGTTTAACAAGTCATAATTTACACAAAATAACCGAAACAATACCATGGAACTCAATGCATTATTGTTAGCTGCCGGAGCGACCAGCTTTTTTACCTCAAGAGCATTTTTGCCGGCATTTCTCTTGGCAATTTCAATGCGTTATGGTGCAGACATTCCATTACTGAGTCACCTCGGCTTATTTAAAACTATTGGAGGAAATTCCAGCATATTGACCCATGACTACGTAATCGTCGGCTTAGGCATATTATCTATTATCGAAGTGTTGGCTGACAAAGTTCCCGAGGCTCAGGAGATTATCAGTCTGGTAGATAAATATTTAAAGCCGACCATGGCCTTTCTCACAACCTCAGGTATTTTAAATTCTGAAGATGCGCAGGTTATTCAAAAAGCAGTTAGCCAGGCTGGCTTTGCCGAATACATTCCTGCCGCCTGTGTAGGCGCCTGCGTCTATTATTTTTCTCAAATCAGATCCGGCCTGCATACAATTCTAATCGAATCTGATCAGGACGATGATCTGGGAATAAGAAGGTTAATCAGTTGGTCGGAAGATTTCTGGGCCAGCTTTGGCTTACTGACACTTTTAATTTTCCCGCTATTGATGACTTTAATCGTCGGCTTATCTTTAGGCACACTTTTTCTGATAAATATTTACCTTAAGAAACGGGAAGAAAAACTTAAAATTGATTGCCCTCATTGTAATGAAAAAATTTATGCATCAGCTTTAACTTGTCCAAAATGTAGTAAGGAAAATCCTAACCCCAAAGATATCGGTTGGTTGGGCCAAACGATTAATGAGGCAGTTCACAATAAATCGGCTCATGCTTTTAAACTTGCTGAAAAAAGACGCTGCAAAAAATGTGCTTCTCGCTTACCCAAACGTTCACTTGATCAGGAGTGCCCGGAATGCCAGACGAAACAGTTTGAGGATGAAAAGTTTTATCTCGGTTATGTCGATCGTGTTAGTTCAAGATTACCGAAAGTCTTATTGATGGGAGCCGGCATGAGCTTAATTCCGGTTGCCGGTCTGATTGCCGGAATTCTTTACTACCGCATAAATCTTGTCGGCCCCTTTCAATGTTATATCTCAAACAGTAAAAATATTTTTCTAAAAATATTTATCCGCATATTCTTCTTCATACTATTAGGGATTCAAATAATTCCCATTGCCGGTGTGATCACAATTCCTATCATGGCATTAGTAAATTATAAAATGTATCGTGGCAGTTTTGTCAGGAATTAGATCTACATAGATTGCCACGACCAGATAACACTGGTCTCGCAATGACAATGTGAATTTTATTTGTCATCGCGAGGAACGAAGTGAGCCGACTCCGCCATAGTAGCTTATGGCTACGACGGACGGACGCGGCGATCCATGACTTTATAAATTTGGTGTCCGTTCGGCTGAGACTTCGGCCGAAGCCCAGTCGTCCGTCTTACGATTTCACAATATTGCTATACTCAACAACAAAGTAAAGGAGCAGTTGTCATTGCGAACCTTGTGTAGACAAGGTGTGGCAATCTATCTGACTTTCAAAACTCAATCACTCACACCCGGGAATCGGCCCATTAATCTCTGCCGGATACCGACGTAACCGACCCAACTTTTCATCCCATTTGGTATAACCCAACCAACGCCAGGCCTCTTTGGAAGCATGCATTATTTTGTTATTCTTCCGGTCAAAACTTACGTAATTTAAATTGGGCAGATTAGCAAACTCCTGTAGACATTTGCCCGTTTTCAGATCCCACACTTTCAGGGTATTGTCAGATGAGCCGGAGAGCGCCCACTTGCCGTCCGGCGAGATCGCGCAACTCCTAACCGCATTTGCATGGCCTTCGAGCGTTTGCCGACATTTGCCCATTTTCAGATCCCACACTTTCAGGGTATTGTCCTCTGAGCCGGAGAGCGCCCACTTGCCGTCCGGCGAGATCGCGCAACTCAAAACCCAATTTGCATGGCCTTCGAGCGTTTGAGGCATGCCGGAATCGAGGACGATTTTTCGGTCAATTTTATTTAAACTCTCCGCGAAATGAGCTTCATTAATAGAACTCTCAGAAATCTTTGCTCCATCCAGGTCACTGCAAAGCCACTGCGTCTCATAAATTGCAGAATTTGTGAAATCTGAATCTCTCCCATTAAATTCTCTGAATACGGTTCCGGTGATATCTGCTTCATTGAAATGTGATTCGTATGCATTAACATTGTTAAATTCAGCTAACCATAGATTAGCGGAGTTAAACGCGGCATAAGAAACATCAACATTTTTAAAGAGAGCTTTTTCGAGATTAGCGCCGATGAGTTCAGCGCCACGAAGATTAAATAGTTTATCTGCTGATTTGCCAACTACTTGAACAGATTCAAGTTGAGCGCCTCGCAGATCAATCTCATTCGGTTCCGGTGTAATATAGCCCGCTTCATGACAATGCAGCCAGAACTTAAATACCAGCTCACTGATATTTTTCTTATAGCTTGTCAGAATTTCTTCCATATGTGACAAGCAAATTTGGGTCTCCTGAGTTTCAATAATCTGCGCCAGAAAATCAAATGTCTCGATTGATGGCATCGGGATATCCCAGTGACTACTTTTCTTCTCAACAAGTGCTCGATGCAGATAACAGGCTAAAAAATATTCCTGCAAAGAGGTGTGGGCAAATCGAAATTTATCTTTACCGGGTCTGACAACAAACGTTGCTGTCCGCAAATCTTCCTGTAGAATTTCAGTGGAAATATTTTTCAACTCATTTCTAATTCTTTTATTCTGCTCGAGAAAATCTGCCAGCCATTCTTCCAGTTTGTCGACTGACCATTCGCGTTCTCCACCACGCCACATTTCAGCAGCCAAATTTTCCATTAAAGATTGTTTGTAGCGAACATTAAATTTATGTTTACCCTCATCACGATAAAGCCACCTTTCAGTCATTAATTGATATAGAGTAACGCCATGAACTTTTTTTCCTTCCAGGTGCATTTTTTCGATCTCAGGAATTAATTCGACAATATAGTTGAGGGTTAAAGGCCGTGTTGAAAGTTCTTTCAAATTATGAACTGACTTAATCAAATCATATATTTCAGCGGGCTCTCTACCTTTAAAATTTTTTCTCAAATAATCAAAAATTTGTGTCTCCGAAAATGGCAGCAGGAATAGCGCGGTATAATGATCTTTCTCAACGCCATCCCTGTCTTCACCTCTCAGCATACTGTTTTGCTGAATCGCATCTCGAAAGTAATGGGTGCGACAGGAGATAATCAGCTTGCCCAGCTTGATGGATTTATCCTTATTCTTTTTTTCAGGTTGCAACAGATTAGGCGGAAGCGCTTCCCATAGTTGACGGATAAATCGCTGTGCATCCGCTTCGGACAAATGGATTATTTTTTCTTCGAGTCCGTCAAAGATAAGCAGAGCACCATTTTCGCGTACGAGCCGAAGAATATCTGAAGCTTCGAATTCACTTTTTTCTCCTTTTTTCCAGCCAGCATTTAGCGTTCTTTCGATAATTTCCTTCAACTCAGGAACTACATTATTATCCGTTTTCAATTCACGCAGATCCATGTATATCGGGAACGGATAAGAGTTATCCTCTTTTCTTAAATCAAGTAAACGTTGGGTCAATATCTGACAATTGATGGTTTTGCCCATACCCAACTCACCGAGCAGTGCACAATAAGGTGGAGCGTCTTCTATTTTAAGCCATTCCAAAAAGTGTTGTTGGACTTTTACAGTTGTACTCTCTTCTTCGCTTTCAGTTGATACAGGAGTATTGCTAACCAAAGTCTGACGTCCCATCGCTGCGATATATTTTTTAATATCAGGAGATAATTTTGTCTCAATACTAGCTGAAAGTTTCTCACGAAGAATAGCGTCTTCATCAATTAAGTTTTCGTTAATCGCAGTCGGTGGATCAACATCAGCTAACCGCTTTGTTTCAGGAGTTTTAACAGTCGATTTTTTTTTGAATATTTTTTCGATTTCAAAAAACAAATTACGGGCAAAATCTTCCTTCATTTCAGTAGCATTGCATTCCGAGAAAAAGTATTTCCTCTCGTTAGGCCTGTACCGAAATATCTGAATCTCCTCTATACCTTTCAAATCGTGACGACCCTTTAAATCTACCTTTTTGAGTCCGACAATTATTGGATATTTCTTAGGATTAGTATCATTTTGATTTTTGGGTAAAAAATGAAACAATTCATTTTTCTCAATATACTCATTATTAATAAAGTTCAAACTGAGTAACAGCAGCCCAAAGTGACATTCCTGTATCGCTTCCTGAATACGCTCATGCCAATTTTCGCCCGTCAATATATCAGAATCGTCCCATTTTTCATAATCGTAATTGGGTGAAGCTTTAAGGTTGGCTTCCAGAAAATCGATAAGACTATTCTTTAATTTTACCTCCTTGCCATCGTACGATACAAAATATTTCAAAGTCGGTCTTTCAATAGTGGCATCCGCCTCAACATACATTTTCTCGGAAGCAGGACTGGTTTCCGCCTCCGAGTGCAGCTCCAGTTCTTCTTCCAGCAAATCGGTTCCGGTAACATAAAACTGACGATACTGCGACTTCATATTTTTTCTGGAATCAACTCCCATTTGAAGATCGATGCCGATTTCTTTAGTTCTTTTGTTGAATCGACTTCTGAATTTTTTGAAATTATTTTCTGCTTTCTCTGGCGAATCATCAGAAAATAAAGCATCCATGATATCCGAGTAGTTTAATAATGAAGATTTGGCTTCCTCCATTAACTGCATCAGTTGCCAGATTCTCGTTCCTTCTTTATTGCCAAACTTGCCAAGATTTTCCTTTAACTGTCTCTTTACCTGTTCAACAGGCAGTAATCTATTTTTATCCATAATTTAATATTTTTGACTTTTGTCACCAAACTGTCACTGACCATAATCGAGTTTTAAAATGTATCATGGCAGTTTTGTCAGGAATTAGATCTACATAGATTGCCACGACCAGATAACACTGGTCTCGCAATGACAATGTGAAATTCATTTGTCATCGCGAGGAACAAAGTGAGCCGGCTCCGCCATGGTAGCTTATGGCTACGGCGGCTGGACGCGGCGATCCATGACTTTATAATTTTGGTAGGGACGACCCCGATATTAACCGGGATCATCCTAATTACGATTTCACAATGTTACACAATCCAACACCAAACTTTATTTCATTTGACATGACAGATAGTAAGTTAGAAATTTAGCATCCATAGCAACATATGGAAGATACATTATCCAATCAAGTTTTAGTACTCAATCGACTCTGGCAGGCTGTCAATATTGTCGGTCTCAAACGGGCGTTTGGATTGCTTTTTCAAGAACATGCGAAAGTCATTCATTCAGATGATGGAAATTTTTTAATTTATAACGGTGAGGAATGGGTTGACTATTCATTAAACAATCCTTCAAAAAAAGAGTCTGACTCCCTGAAAACCATTAACTATAAAATTCGGATACCCAAGGTAATTCTCCTCAATCAATTTGATCGTCTGCCGATGAAAGAAATGAAATTTACTCGGCAAAGTTTGTATGAGCGTGACAGTTCTACATGTCAGTATTGCGGAAAGATTGGCCAGCTAAAAGATTTGAATTTAGATCATATCATTCCCAGAGAACGTGGTGGCAGAACAACCTGGGAAAATGTCGTAACATCGTGTATTAAATGTAATTCGCGCAAGGCTAATAAGCTACCCCATGAAGCGGGAATGAGACTGAAGCGAAAGCCGAATAAACCAAAATGGAGACCCTTTGTTTCCTATAAACTAAATGGTAATATTGATACTGCCTGGTCACAGTTTTTACAGGTATCAAAGTATTAGGAGAAAATATTCTGTAATCTGGAGTTGGAGTAATTATATATCCAAATTCAGATAAAATTCGATATCATTAACTAACTGAGTTTAACGCAGTAATTTATAAAATATTATCATGGTAGAAAATTATTGCACTAGATATTTAATAGCTTGATCAATACACTAAATAATTTCACCATCAAAATATAAATTTTCACTGTATTAGTTAACTAATATATTGAGTCTGTTATATTATGATAGTTAAGATTAAAAAATTCCTGATAAGTATTATTTTCATTACACCTTTATGCTCAGTTTTTGCTGATGATCTGGAAGAAATGAAGGAACAATTTAAGGTTTTGATGAATGAAAATAAGCGAATTCAACAAGACAATCAGGCGTTAAATGAACAGCTTAATAAACAAAAAAAATTAATTGATCAATTATTGGATAAGTTTGAAGAACTTGAAATAAAATCAGAAGAAAATGAGATTTCACAAGATGTGACAACTTCAGCCGAAGGAATTTTAGCGGAAGAGTTTTTGCCAAACTTATCAATTAAGGGATTTTCAGATATAAATTTTATTGCTGAATTAGAAGATATTCCGGGAGTTAATGATCAGTTTTTTGTTGGACAATTTGACTTATTTATCACCTCACCAATTGCTGATAATATTAGTATTCTGAGTGAACTGATATTTGAATTCGACGAAATGAATGAAACAGTTATCGATCTGGAACGTTTCAATATTAAATATAATTTCTCTGAGAAATTAAACCTTAGGGCTGGTCGTATGCATACCCCTCTTGGGTACTACAATGAAACATTTCATCATGGAACCTGGTTTCAAACTGCTGCTACCCGCCCAAGTATTCACCAATTTGAAGATGACGGTGGAATTTTGCCGGTTCATACAGTTGGACTAGAAATATTTGGCGTGCTTCCATTTGATACATTTGGATTAAAATACAATTTAAGCATTGGTAATGGTCGTGGAAAAAAAGTTAGTGAAATACAAAATGTGATAGATTCAAATAGCCATAAATCAGTAAGTCTGCTCTTAAGTGCTATTCCGGAAAACACTCCTGAGTTCAGAATTGGAGCAAATATTCATTTAGATAAAATTCCAGCTGATGATGCCGCAACTGCTATTGCAGCACGTAAAAGCTCAATTGATGAATTAATAGTTGGTGGACATATTATTTATGCAGGTGACCCTTTAGAGCTTCTATTTGAGATTTCATATATACAACATGATGACCAGCTATCAGCCAGAAAATATGAAACAACCGGATTGTATTTTCAAGCAGCTTATGCATTTGAAAAAATTAAACCGTACTATCGATTTGATTTCATTGATTTTAATAACAGTGATCCATTTTTCCTGACTGCCAATATAGATATTGCAAAGCATACAATCGGGACTAGATGGGATATTTATAGTTGGAATGCTCTAAAGTTAGAGTATAGTTATGCAGATAGAGATGATACTGACAACACACAAACAATTACTATACAATCTACATTTACATTTTAATTATTATACTCACTTAATCTAATGAAATTCTCACTTTCACGGCTTAAAATTATTAGTCTATTACTAATTTTATTAAACTTTTGTTACACAGGATATACTGAGTCATTAAACGTTGCGATTGTAGTTAACAAAAACAATGAATTATCAGATGTTTCATTAGTAGAATTAAAAAAAATATTTACCAAAAAAAAGACTCGTTGGGTTGATGGAAAAAAAATATTTCTAATTTTACCCACATTTTCCAGCGAGGAAAGAGATATAGTTCTCTCGAAGATTTATAACATGAATGATGTAGATTTGAAAAAATTTTGGCTTAGCCAATTATTTCAAGGCGGTATCAGTAAATTACCCAAACAGGTAAACTCTAAAATTGCAGTCAAACGTTTTGTCGAAAGAATCCCAAATGCAATTAGTTTTATTAATTTATCAGATGTGACTGATGATTTAAAAGTCCTCCGTGTAAATGGTAAATTACCGAGTGACTTAGGGTACTTATTGAATAATAAAACTTAATTCCTTTAATATTTAAATCAAAACCTTAATATAGTTCCACAAACAATATTGGTTATTAATTGATCGACCATTTAGTTAAGATCTTATATAATATTTCAGACTTAATTGGTTTAGTTATATAATCATTCATTCCTGCATCTAAACACTTTTCACGATCACCTTTCATCGCATGAGCAGTCATTGCAATAATTGGCGTATTTACATTACTGGACATATTTTCAACATCTCTTATAACACGTGTTGCTTCATAACCATCCATAACTGGCATTTGAATATCCATTAAAATAATATCAAAGTCTTTAAACTTTGCTCTTTCTACAGCGATTCTTCCATTTGCGGCCACATCAACTACGTGATTTACTTTTTCAAGAAATTTAACTGCCACTTTTTGATTAACTATATTATCTTCAACTAACAATATTTTTAGTCGATCACCGCTATCCTCAATATCTCTCAATTGAAGACTACTATCTATAGTTTCAATTTTTGTTTCACTGTCAGTCATCATATTGTAAATCATGGAAATTAAATTTTTTGTTCGTACCGGCTTTGTTAAATAGTTCAAAACACCGGTTTCTCTAAATGCATTTCGAATATTGAGATTTGTAATAGATGTTAAAACGATTACGGGAGTTTGTGATAAAGTTTCATTCTTTTTTATTATATCAAAAACTTCCAAACCATCCATATCCGGCATTTGATAATCAAGAATAGCAATATCAAATGCTTCAGCTCTATCAACTGCATCTTTCATTAAAACTAAACATTTGTGGGGACTCAATGTTTCAGTCACTGAACAATCATATGCTTCAAGTGTTTTTCTTACAATTAAAAGATTCGTAATATTATCATCAACAACGATTACTTTTAAATTTTTAAGACAATCATTTATTTTATTTAAATCCTGATCGGAAATAATGCTGTTTACCTTAGGTAATGTAAGCTCAAACCAAAATACACTTCCGATATTAACTTTGCTTTCTACATGTATTTTACCATTCATGAGTTCAATCAATTTTTTAGATATTGAAAGTCCCAATCCAGTCCCACCAAATCGTCGAGTAGTAGAACTATCAGCCTGAGTAAAATTATCAAATATTGCCTGTAATCTTTCTTGGCGGATACCAATACCTGAGTCACTCACGGATACTTTTATGCTCATATCATCCTTTGTCTCATTTACCAGGTCTACCCTAATGTCAACATTACCAATTTCAGTAAATTTTATCGCATTATTGCATAAATTAACGATCACTTGATTAATTCGATCTGGATCACCTTTTAATGTATGGTTAATTTCAGGATCATAAAAAACGGTAACTTCTATTTTTTTTTGTTGGGCAAAAGGAACAATTATTTCCACACTTTTTAAAACGAGTTCATGGATATCAAAAACTATTTCTTCGATATCAAGTTTGCCTGATTCTATTTTTGATAAATCGAGAATATCGTTTATAATAAACAACAATGAATCTCCTGCATTGCGAACAGTAGTTAAATATTCTGTTTGATGATCATCAATTTTTGTATCAAGAAGTAATTCAGTCAGACCAATAATTGCATTCATTGGTGTTCTGATTTCATGACTCATATTTGCCAGAAATGCAGTTTTAGCTATTACTGCATCTTCAGCAACAATTCTCATTTTTTCAGAATCTTCTAACGCATTCTTGGCTTTGGTTAATGAATATTCAATTTGAATTCGTGACTCCTTCAGATCTTTATTCATCTGATTTATGGATTCCGCGAGATCCATTATTTCATCGTTAGTATCAATTTTGATTTGACTAGAAAAATCACCACTGGCAATCGCATTTGCTACATTAGTAATCTTACGAATTGGATTACTGATGTTGGAAGAATAATAATAGGAAATTAAGCAAACAACTATTATGATGATTAAACAAAACAGTAAAAATTTAACTCGCAATGACTCCAAAGGGGCAAAAGCGGCATTTAAATCTTTAACAAAAAATATTCTCCAATCCAGACCACTAAAGTCGTGATATCCAATTGATTTTGCAAAACTGATTAATGAGTCCGAGTTTTTAAAAAGCGATGCAATAACATAACCTGAATTTTTATCATTACTAATAATTAATTCTGGAATTTTTCTAGTAAATTGATCGTCGATTATCTCAGCATTATCATTATTTTCAGAACTTTTAAAAATTAATGCATCATTATGATCTAACAAATAGATCGAAATTCCAGAAAAACTTTCACTGTCAGATTGATGAATTGATCGAGTTATTTTATTTAATTCATCCCACTTTAGTATTGAGACTAAATAGCCAATTATCTGATTACTCTCATCATAACTGCCAATAATAGGAGTATATAAGACTAGATCATAATTCTGACTTGTAAGATCGTTATTTTGAGTTTCCAGAATACCTGAATTTCTACTCACTCTTATTTTATTCAACCAGGGTGCACTGGAAAAATCCATGCCAATTTCGTTAACCTCACTTGAAGCAACTACATGACCCTTAGTATTAAAACAATATACACCATAGTATATTTTAAATTCATTTTTGATTCGAACTAAACTTTTAGTGATCATTCCATCTGGATCATCTGCAATTACATCCTGCATGAGCTCATTTGTCGCTAATGCTTTTGTTGATTCTCTAGCAGAATGAAGTAAACGATCAATGTTATCAATTGTCTGAATTGACATTTTCTCAAAGTTGCTACCAATACTTTCTTTCAAACTGCTTCTTCCGTTCAAATAAGCAAAATAGGCTACTATAAAAGTCGGCACTAACGATACGAGCAACAACAATACCATCAGCTTTTTTTGAATAGATAATCTCGGTTTCATCAAATCAGTTTTCGAAAGATATTAAATTAATTATATTATTGAGAATTATTACTATTTTTCAATCTGCTAAATTGAAGCTATTACAATGCATTAATTTTCAAGTCCAAGTTCTACTTGTATATACTCAGAGTTCATCATGAGATTTAGATTTAGATTTAGAAGCTAGTCAATAAATTAAAGCGTAGTCAATCTGAGGTAAAGCAATATGACTTCAGCATAGACCAATTAGTTAAAGATTTAAGAAGTGGAATGACAAATAATTCCAAGTCAAAGAATATTTACATACTTAAAATTTTTATCTCTTAACCGGTTTAGAATTTCTATTACTTTTATTCAACCAAACTACCGCAAAAATAATAGTAACAACAATCACAATTGAAGCACTAGCAGATACATTAAATTTAAACGCTAGATATATCCCGGCTGTACAACTCAATATTGATACAAATATAGAAATTAAATTTATTTTAAATAGCTTATTGCTCAACATAATTGAAGTTGCAGATGGCGTGATCAACAATGCGCTCACTAATAAAATACCTGCTGCCTGAATAGCTGAAACAACAGTAAGTGCAATTAATATTAATATAACATAACGCAGAATATCGGGGCGAGATCCAATCTGTTTGCTATACATCGGATCAAATGTAGCTAACTCCAATTCTTTTCGGAGCAGGAATTCAGTTATTAAAATTACCACACTAATTGCGGCAATTATTATTAACTGATTTTGTCCAATTGTTAAAATATCTCCAAATAACATATGATGAAATTCTTCATCAGACAAATCTGTTTTACTCATCAATAAAATACCAAGAGCAAACAGAGCAGTAAAAATAATACCAATTGCCGTGTCCTCTCTAATATCATTTCTACCGGTAAACCAACCAATTCCTATAGCCGTTATTATCGCCGCAACAAGTGCACCCCAAAAGTTATTAAAACCGATCATATAAGCAATTACAATTCCAGGTAAAATTGTATGAGCAATAGCATCTCCAATAAATGAAATTCGTCTCAACACCACATAAGGCCCAACTAATGAACAATTGATGCTAATTAAAATTATGGCAAAAATAACGTAGAACATAAACAGAAATAGTATTAAATCTTGCTACAAAAACTTAACCGTTACCCCACTCTATCTAAATCAGCATCCAATTTAAAATCTCTGCCAATCTGTTTCCCATCGTGTAAATGAATAACTGAATCGAAACTTGATTCAAATCGCCCTAATTCGTGAGTCGCTATAATTACTGTCTTTCCCTGATTGTGTAATTCTCCCAAAACCTGACCAAAAATTTTACGAGTTTCTTTATCCACCGCATTCATTGGTTCATCAAGTAAAAGTAAGTCTGCTTCATGGACCAACGCTCTAGCTAATAACGCTCTTTGTTGAAGGCCACCGGACAATTGGCCAATTTGCTGATCGGCAATCTCCTTCAGTTGCAATAAATCGAGCATCGAATCCACTTTATCAAATTCCTTTTGACCTGGCATATTAAACCAACCCAGTTTAACATAGCTTCCAGTAACAACTAAATTTCTGATGGTCATTGGAAATTTCCAATCGATTTCAACTCTCTGCGGTAAATACGCAGTTCGATGCCGACAAATCCCCGGGTGGTGTCCAAACACAAAAATCTTTCCAGATGCCACATCAAGAAGTCCGGCTGTCGTTTTTAAGAAAGTACTCTTACCGGCACCATTTGCACCAACTAACGCAACACTCTCTCCCTTGCCAATTGTAACAGTGATGTCATTTAATGCCCATTCATTGTTAGCTGAAATATTTACATTTAAATTTCTCACCTCTACTGCGATACCTGTATCCGCATGAACACCACTACAACGATCACTATACGGTATAAATGGCATTTTCAATCTCATAACTGTGGCAACTTTTAACAAACATTCTTCAATTGCAAGTTATTTGTGTTAATAATTAGTAAGATTTCACGAACTCAGGTAGTCACATAAAAAGAATCATTTTCATCCTTGATAATGTAAACTGGAAGATCTATAATTATCATTTTAAATTTCATCTAAACTTTGATATTTCTAACTTAATTAACCTATAAATAACATGAAAATCCACATCCTGCTTATTCAATTTCTTTCACTAATATTATCACAATTTTGTCACGCCGCTTTTCTAAAAATAGAACTAACACCGATTGACGTCAGCTCAACTTCAAGTGCAACATTTTCAACACTACCAACTGCCAATCCTTCACTTTTTGGTTTAACCGGAACTGATATTCGTTCGGTAAATTTTGATACTGATCCCTCAACTAACTCTTTATCATCCGGATCTATATTAACAAATCAATATTCATCCATCGGTGTTACTATGAATAGTGTACAATTATCGAGTTCCGTATTTGGCGGAGCCGCCTCTTCACCGAATGCAACTTTTACCTCCACTACCGGATCTAGTCAGATTTTTAATTTTTCTGTGCCTGTAGTTGCAATTGGAGTAATTAACACATCACCTGATAAAGATACTGTTCAATTATGGAGTGGTCAAAATGCTTCGGGGTCACTGTTAGGAACATTTATAGATCAGGATGGATTATCACTTAATTTTAATATCGATCGATTTGTCGGCGGCAGAGTAACGGGTGGCGATTTAATTGGGTCTGTTGCTTTCACTAATGCCAGTGGAGATATTGAATTAGATGAACTCATATTTGAAGTAACGACAATTCCTGAAATTTCAAATATTGCTCTATTTTTTGGAATTGCATTAATAGTATTAGTAGTAAGAAAAAAGCATAAATTACTAATTAGATTTTAGCTCGATATCACAAATAATTTGTAATAACCGACTACAATATTTCAAATTTCTGGCTTCTGTCTTCTAAATTATCATTTCAACAAATTGAAATAATGAAAAAACTTATTGTTTATCCAGTTCTTTTTATTTCAATTATTCCAACAATATTTGCTCAATCGATAACTGGTCATGAACCAAAAGACTTCGATGATCCGGAAGCATGGGCATTAAAATATTTTGCCTCAGTGTCATTATTTAGCGGATATGGAACACAGCAATCTCGAGAACAAGGCTGGTTTGATTTTGGCATCGAGGTGGTTAGTATTCCGACATTGGGCAAGTCATATCGAACAGTTGGGTTTGCCGGCACCAAAGAAGAAAATTTAAATAACGCTCCGGTATTGATCCGACCTGTTGCATCAATCTATTTGGATGAAAATTTTTCTTTGAGTTTTAGTTATGTACCACCTGTAGAATTATGGGATGTCAAAGCTCATGTTTTCTCATCATCTGCAAATTGGAAAATTCTGGAAAATAATTCCTGGACTATTGGCAGCCGAGTATATTGGCAATTAGGTGAGACCGTTGGTCATTTTACCTGTTCTGAAGAATTTGTTGCCCCTGGAACCTTTTGCCAGCATCTTTCAAACGATAGAGCAATCCTCAATTATATAGGCGCTGAAATTAATATTTCGAAAAGGTTTAATAAATTTTATGATTTCACTCCATATCTTGGAATCGGTGTTAATCATATGAACCTAGAATTCCATGTAAACTCAAGTCGCTTTGGAATACCTGATTCAATCTCTCAATCTACCAGTGGTAATACTTACAACTTTACCGGCGGGTTTAATTTACCAGTCGGCAAAAACCTAAATTTTGGCCTTCAGCTTCTATACTCACCACTATACGTTAGACGAGCCCCGGGACGTCATCGGGAAAATGATTCACTGGTTAATTTTAGAACACAAATTACCTATCATTTTGGAAAAGGTTTGTTGAAGAGAATTCGATGAGATTGGCGAAAAGCGTTTAACATTGGCTAAAAATATAGCCGGAAATAACTGCTCAGTATAGATAATATTAAGACATCATCAAACCCTAATGGAATATCCGGTATCATCAGTAATTCTGTTCTGAATTTCCAGGAAAACTTTGTTCACTTCAACATCAGTCAGCGTTCTATCATCAGCTCTAAAGATTAAAGAAAATGCTAAACTCTTTTTTCCTTCCGGTAAGCCATCGCCCTGGTAAACATCAAAAACTTCTATCGATTCAATATTAAACTGTTTGCCGACAGCATCTTTAGTTACTAACGATAATTTATTTCTGACTTCACTTGATAATACTGACTCATCAACTACCAAAGCCAAATCTTTTGTTACCGGAGGAAAATTACTGAGTGGCTGATAACTTCTTTCTGTTTTATATTTTTCAATTAACTCAGGTAAAATTGTTACCCATCCCGCAATTACTGTTCCCTCAATATCTTTTTCCTTTAACAGTGATAAATTTAGCATACCAAATTTTGTCTCCCAGCCTCTATCAGTATTTCCAGCTGAAGCAGAGTGACCTTCCTGCCATTGATTATTTGATGTAAGTAGTTTTATTTTTATATCATCGTTTTTAATTCCTGCAAATTTGAGAAGTTCCAAAACTATTTTCTTAGCCGAAAACAAATCCGGATTTTTTGCAGCTAGCCAATCTTGCTTTACTTTCGATTGAAGCATTACAAAGCCAACAGATACTGCTTCCCAAAGCAGACCATCTTTTTCTCGAAATACACGCCCTGCTTCAAATAATCGTTGAGGATTATTTCTACGATTTTGATTCAAAATTATTGTATCCAGTAATCCTGGAAGTAACGATGTTCTTAAGTGACTTTGATCTGAGGCAAGAGGATTTGATAACCCAAGACTTTGTGAAGCTGCCAATGTAAACCATTTCTCCAGTTCTTCTTTGCTGCGCAAACTATAATTTAGACACTCACTAAAATTTTGTCCGACTAGATAAGCAGAGACCTTTCTGTTAAAAACAGTTATCGGATTGTCACAAGAAATTAAACCGGGTGATTGAACGGTTGCTTCCGGAATTTTGTCAGTACCATAGATTCTCAAAAATTCTTCGACTAAATCTATCGGTCTATCCAAATCGATACGATACTCGGGAATTTTAATATACCATTCTTTTCCGTTAGTTTTACTATCATGTATACTTATTAAAAATTCTAAAGATTCAAAAACTCTTTTAATATCTTTATCATCCACATGAAATCCAAGTGTCTTTCGAATATAATCTGGTGAAATTATTATTTCTTTTACTGTTTGTAAGGGTGCACCTGAGACTAACGGAACTTCAACAACATTTCCGCCTGCAGTTTCCAGAATCAGGTCGATTGCTCTCATTGCAGCAAATTCTAAACCTGCTGAATCAACACCTCTTTCAAATCGATACGAACTGTCAGATGAGAGTCCGAGTTTTCGAGATGTTGCTCTGATATTCGACGGATTAAAATACGCCGCTTCCAATACTATATTGCGGGTATTGTTATCAACTTCCGCATCAACACTACCCATTACACCTCCAATAACCAGAGATCTTTCATCATCGGCAATAACTGTCATTGTTGAGTCTAACAGTCGTTCCTTATCATCCAGTGTTGTGATTTTTTCATCCTTTTCAGCAAGCCTGACAGTCAAATTTCCACCAAGAATTTTTGTTGCATCAAAAGCATGTAAGGGTTGTCCCAGCTCGTGCAGAACAAAGTTTGTCACATCAACCACATTATTAATTGGCCTTAAGCCGATTGACTTCAACAAAAGCTGCATCCACTCAGGACTCTGTCTAATAGTAACATTGAGAATTGAATAAGCACGATAGTATGGGCAATTTTCAGGAGTGTTTATATTTAGATTAGAAATTAAATTTGTATCTTCTTTACCATTCTCATTATTACCACTCGCAATAATTTCCGGATATAATAAAGTCAGACCAAAATAAGCGGCAAGTTCGCGAGCCATTCCCAAATGACTCAAACAATCAGGGCGATTAGGTGTTACTTCAATATCAAACACAATATCAGTTTCAGGATATACTTGATTAATTGGTGTACCTAAATTTGGTTTGTTTTCTAAAATTAATAAGCCGCCATGATCGTCACCCATACCCAACTCTTTTGGACTGCACATCATGCCTTCTGAGTCAACGCCACGTAATTTTGATCTTTTTATTTCAAAACCACCTGGCAGTATTGCACCTGGTAATGCAACAGGCACATGGTCACCGACTTTATAATTTTTTGCCCCACAGACAATTGTGCTCAGTCCTAATTCACTTGCAGTATCGACTTTACAAACACTCAAACGATCTGCATCAGGATGTGGATCACTTGATAAAATTTTTCCGACTACAACATGTTCAAAGTGAGGCAATCCAATATGCGTAACATCCTCAACTTCAAAACCAATAAGAGTCAAAGCCTCAGTAATCTCATCGGGAGTCTTATTGAGTTTAATATATCGATGCAGCCATTTATGTGATAAAAGCATAATTTTTTAGAAAACAGTATTCAGAATCCAGAATTCAGAAGTTTGAATACAATTTTTAGATATTTTAGTTAATGTTAAATCGTATTGTATTTTTACACTACTATTCATTGTTTTATTTCATTTTACAGTATTCCTAATAACAGAAACATATTTTGCCAAAAGCTTACTTACATCTTCAAGTTTTAACATTATATCAATGCAGTTAGTATAATTTAAATCCTTAGCAAGTATTAAATAATATCGAGTTTCTTCTAAAGAACCTTGGGCTATATTCAAATAACGTGCCTTATCAGCTTTACCTGTTTTCTTAAATCCTTCAGCAATGTTTGCTGGAATTGATACTGAAGATCTTCGTAACTGTGATGTCAACCCATAGAGTTCGATTTTGGGAAAATCCTGGGTTATTTTATATATTCCCAAAACAAATTCATGAGCTTTTTGCCAAACTATTAAGTCAGTAAATATCTTTGCTGGTTCTCTTTTTATTTCTTTCACTTTGCATGTTAAACTATAATATTCTTCTGTCTTCTGTCTTCTGTCTTCTGTCTTCTGTCTTCTGTCTTCTGTCTTCTGTCTTCTGTCTTCTGTCTTCTGTCTTCTGTCTTCTGTCTTCTGTCTTCTGTCTTCTGTCTTCTGTCTTCTGTCTTCTGTCT
>JAJFLR010000101.1 GCA_021772565.1 Opitutales bacterium
GGACAAGGCATCGAACAAGTTCGAGCCCTACAAATATAATTTGATAACATGATATTTAGGGACATATTGATCCGTTACTAGTTTAATTGCATTAATAACTATGATATTAAGTTATATTATTTATGACGACCACCACTAGATGATGTAGAAAAACGGCTTCTGCAATCTCTTGAGGAAAAAAATTTATTGTTAAGTGGAGAATAAAATAATTAACCCGAAGCATTAATTATTTTAATTGACATAACTACCTTTCTTATGCAGATTACATTTAAAAATAAAAAGCTATGCAAGCAATTAACTCAGAGCAAAGAGCTCAACAAGATGGGAATCAAGCGAGCAAAACTTATAATGCGACGTCTTTCGGAAATCGAGGCAGCGCTAAATCTGACGATTTTGAGGAAAATCCCCGGGCCGCGACTTCATTCATTAACAGGAAATCGAAAGGGGCAACTATCAGTTGATCTGGATCATCCCTATCGACTTATTTTTGTCCCAGACCATAATCCTATTCCAGAACTATCCTCAGGGGGGTATGACTGGAACGGTATAACTAAAGTTATAATTTTAGAAATAACAAATACTCATGAGTAATTCAGATAATATTTTTGACCCGGATTATGCAATACCACCTGGTGAGACTTTGCTTGAAACTATCGATAATCTTGGTCTCACACAAAAAGAGTTAGCACTACGTATGGGACGGCCCATTAAAACGATTAACGAAATTATCAAGGGGATAGCTTCAATTACCGCTGAGACCGCTCTCCAGTTGGAAAAGGTAACCGGTGTGCCGGCCAGTTTCTGGATTGCTGCCGAAGCAAACTACAGGGTGCGTATGGCTCGTTTGAATGATCAAGAGGCTATTAAGGAACAAGTAGGCTGGCTCCAACGAATCTCCTATTCTAAAATGGCAAATCTGGACTTTGTTCCAAAAACAAGCAACAAAGAAGAACGAGTAAATAACCTTCTACACTTTTTTGGTGTCGCAAGTCTTTACCAATGGGAGAACTCTTATACAGAATTGGAAGGCGCCGCTCGTGAGTCTAATCACAACCAAAGTGAATATGGTGACTTAAGTGCTTGGCTACGTGCCGGTGAAATCAAAGCACAAAACATCGAATGCCAACCATACGATGTATCAATTTTTCATAAAAAACTCGAAAGAATAAAAAAGCAGACTCGAGAAAACCCAGCAAAAATCTGGCGTAAGGTTGTACAATATTGTGCGGAAGCAGGAGTCGCTGTTGTCCTGATTCCTGAACTGCCAAAAACGCATGTCTTTGGCTTCACGCGTTGGTTAACCAAGGACAAGGCGCTCATCCAGCTCAGCTTACGTTACAAGACTGATGACATACTTTGGTTTACTTTTTTTCATGAAGCCGCACATATTATACTGCATGGGAAAAAAGACGTTTTTATTGAACGTCGTGGTGTCGATAACCCTAAAGAACAACAAGCAAATCAATGGGCGGCTGATTTCCTGATTCCTCCTGTCGAGTGGAAGCAATTTATTGATAGATTGCCAACTCCTCCAACATCCCGAATGATCCAAAACTTTGCCGGCAAAATGGGAGTAGCAGACAGTATCGTTCTCGGGCGTCTGCAACATCGCGAAAAAAAGGTTGGCGCCGATCAATTTAATTCTCTCAAGCATAAGCTGGAAATTCAGTGGGATGGCTTAATCTAAAATGAAATTATGGCCAAGAAGCAAAAATTAGAACTGACTTGGATTGGCAAGGAGAACCGTCCAAAGCTGGAACCGCGGATTCTAATCGAGGATACAGAGAAATCCTATCATGCCTCACATAAAGTTAGCGACAATGACATCTTTGACAATATGCTCATTCGTGGAGATAATCTTCTCGCTTTGAAGGCACTTGAGCAGGAGTATGCCGGGAAGGTAAAATGTATTCTGATCGATCCACCTTATAATACCGGCTCGGCGTTTAAGCACTACGACGACGGATTAGAGCATTCCGTATGGTTGTCGCTGATGAGAGATCGGTTAGAAATAATTCACCGATTACTGGCAAAGGATGGAAGCCTATGGATTACTATTGATGACGATGAGAGCCACTATCTTAAAGTGCTTTGCGATGAAGTATTCGGACGATTCAACTTTGTGGCAAATGTTGTTTGGCAGAAGAAATACTCACCACAAAATGATGCTAAGTGGCTTTCGGATTCTCACGATCACATATTGGTTTATGCTAAAAACAAAGAGATTTGGAGACCTAACCTTCTACCTCGAACGGTTGAGATGGATAAGCGATACAAAAATCCTGACAATGATAATCGGGGGTCATGGAAGCCTGCTGACTTATCGGTAAAGACGTACTTAGAAGCAAATAATTATCCTATAAAAACACCTAGTGGACGAATAGTTAATCCACCGGAAAGCAGGTGCTGGGTAGTTTCTGAATCTCGACTTAGGGAACTCATTTCAGATAATAGAATATGGTTTGGAAAAACTGGAAATAATGTTCCAGCATTAAAAAAATTTTTATCAGAAGTTAAGGATGGCACTACAACTATTACTGTCTGGTTGTATTCGGATGTAGGTCACAATCAAGATGCTAAAAAGGAGGTAAAGAATTTCAATAACCAAGATGTTTTTGATACTCCCAAACCGGAGAAGCTCTTCGAAAGAATTCTAATACTCGCAACAAATCCTGATGACCTTGTTCTCGACTCCTTCCTCGGCTCTGGAACAACAGCCGCTGTCGCACATAAAATGGGTCGTCGATGGATAGGTATCGAACTTGGTAATCACTGTGAAACTCATTGCCTGCCACGTCTCAAGAAGGTTATTGATGAAAAAGATCCCGGGGGAATTACAAAATCAGTCAACTGGCAAGGCGGCGGCGGCTTTCGTTACTACGAGCTTGGCCCGTCACTGATTCAAGAGGACAAGTGGGGCAACCCGGTTATCAATAAGTCATTCGATGCGGCAATGCTGGCGAAAGCCTTGTGCAAGCTGGAAGGATTCATTTACCAACCTAACGCCGAGTTTTATTGGCAGCAGGGTTTTAGCTCTGAGACGGATTTTATTTACATAACGACGCAAACGATGACTGCCGATATGCTGGCCAAGGTTAGCGACGAAGTTGGCGACAATTCCTCCCTCCTGATTTGTTGTTCGTCCTTTCGTTGCAAAGCAGACACTTATCCAAATATCACATTGAAAAAAATTCCCAAGGCAGTCCTAAAAAAATGTGAATGGGGCAAGGATGATTATAGCCTTGCGATTAAAAATTTGCCTGAAGCTCCTGTTTTGAAAGAAGATGTTGAAAACCCGAAACCAAAGCGTAAATTCGGCAAAGGGAAATACGAAAACCCGAAACAACAGGAATTTGAGCTATGAGCGACTTGCGCAAAAACCAGGCGTTAATGACGCAAAATCTCTTCGACAGAGTGACAGGGATTATCGAAATTGCTCGTTCGCGAGTTGTTCAGACTGTCAACCAAGAACTGGTCTATGCTTATTGGGCAATTGGACGGGAAATTGTTCTGGAATTGCAGGGCGGTGAGGAGCGGGCCGAGTATGGGAAACGAATTTTAAAAGACCTTTCCAAGCGACTAAGCGATAGATTTGGCAAAGGATATTCGGAACTCAATTTGAATTTATTTCGACGATTTTATCTTACTTACAATCAAAAAGATGCAATTTCTTACACAGTGTGTAAAGAATTCAATTCGGATAATTCGCAGACATCGTCTGCGATATCTGCTACTGAAATTCCCTACACAGTGTGTAGAGAATCTGAGAGTAAGAAATCGAACACAGTCTGTTCGGAATCTGAATTTCCCACAGTAAGTGGAGAAAATTCAATCCCGGACTTCAACCCCAAACTCAGTTGGTCGCATTACCGTGTCCTGATGCGGGTCGAAAAACCGAGCGCTCGGGCATTTTACGAAAAAGAGGCAGGAGAAAACAGTTGGAGTGTAAGGCAACTAGAGCGGCAGGTTGGCTCATTATTTTACGAACGCCTTTTAAAAAGTCGAGACAAGGCAGGTATGCTGGCAGAGGCTTCAACTGAAATAAAGCCCGTACATGTGCTGGACGTGATCAAAGACCCTTACGTGCTGGAATTTCTCGGTTTACCGGAATCAACACGTCTACAGGAAAGCGATTTGGAATCTGCGTTAATAGGCGCCCTTCAGGAATTCCTCCTTGAATTGGGTAGTGGCTTTGCTTTTGTCGGACGTCAGAAACGAATAACCCTTGATGGCGATCATTTTTATCCTGACCTGATTTTTTATCACATCCGTTTAAAGTGCTACGTTATAGTCGATCTGAAAGTCGAAAAGTTAACGCATGGCGACATTGGACAAATGCAAATGTACGTGGGCTATTACGATCAGGAAATAAAGCAGCCAGATGAGCATAGCTCCATCGGACTGATCCTCTGCTCAGAAAAAAACGATGCCATGGTAAAATATGTATTGGGAGAGCAGAACGAACAGATATTTGCTTCGCGCTACCGTTTGGAACTTCCAGACGAGGAAACGCTTCGCCGGGAATTGGAACGTGAGCGACAACTTATCGAAAAAAATCAAAATGAGTCACTCTGAAGTCAATCGTATTAGTAACCGCCTGAGTCTACGCAAGCCACAGCGTAAATCGCTTGAGATACTACAACGTCTCTGTGAAATCTGTACCTTTGAAAAGGATGCCAATACGAGCGAACTGCTGGAAGTCATTCAATCGGAATATGACCCTGTTAAGGCATTCGATCGCGATTTCCCATCGCTTTGTTTCGCCCTGGCAACGGGTGTTGGCAAGACTCGGTTGATGGGAGCATTTATTAGTTACCTGTATATGAGCGAAGGCATTCAGGACTTCGTGATTCTGGCGCCCAATTTGACGATTTACAATAAGCTGATTACCGACTTTACACCAAATACGCCAAAGTATGTTTTTAAGGGAATAGGTGAGTTTTCTCAAAATTCGCCTGTATTGATTACTGGAGACAACTATGAATCCGGTGTTGGTGTTCGTGAAAGTAGTCTCTTTAAGGAGTCTATCCATATCAATATTTTCAACATCTCAAAGATCATCGGTTCAAACAAAGACGCCAGGAAAATCAGACGATTGAGCGAGTATATCGGAGAAAGTTACTTCGAGTACCTTTCCGGTTTGGATGGCCTTGTAGTTTTGATGGATGAATCACACCGCTACCGTGCTGCAGCGGGCATGCAAGCGATCAACGAGCTTAAACCGATTCTTGGATTGGAATTGACCGCAACGCCGCAGATTGAGCAAGGAAAGAACGCGATCAGGTTCAAGAACGTTATTTATGAATATCCGATCTCAAACGCACTGGTTGATGGCTACATCAAAGAACCAGCCGTCGCCACGCGCGAAAATTTTGATGCTGGCAATTACAGCGAGCAAGGACTTGAGGAGGTCAAACTCAAGGACGGCATTATCATTCATGAAAATACCAAGGTTGAACTGGAGGTCTATGCGCGAGATAACGATCAACTTATTGTGAAACCGTTTATGCTCGTTGTTGCTCAGGATACGGAGCATGCAAACCGAATCCAGGCATATATTAAGAGCGATGACTTCTTTGACGGTCGCTATCGTGACAAAGTAATCACTGTGCATTCCAATAAACGTGGTGAGGAGAAAGACGAAGTTGTCGAAAAGCTATTGTGTGTTGAGGATAGGATTAATCCTGTTGAAATCGTTATCCATGTGAACATGCTAAAAGAAGGATGGGACGTTACTAACCTTTACACAATTGTTCCTTTGCGTACCGCTAATTCACGTACGTTAGTCGAACAATCCATCGGACGCGGACTTCGTTTACCATATGGCAAACGTGTTGGGGTACCAGCTGTTGATCGTCTGACCATTGTCTCTCACGATAAATTTCAGGAAATCGTCGACTATGCAAATGATCCAGATTCCATCATCCGCAAGAGTGTAATCATCGGTCGGGATATTCCTGAGGAGGGCAAAAAAGCAGTGACGGTTAAGTCCGCAC
Source organism: Opitutales bacterium (assembly GCA_021772565.1). Classification (GTDB taxonomy): domain Bacteria; phylum Verrucomicrobiota; class Verrucomicrobiia; order Opitutales; family JAJFLR01; genus JAJFLR01. Next base: position 5,997 of record JAJFLR010000101.1, read on the forward strand.
TGGATATTACACTTTCTGGAGAGGCATTGATCGAATCAATGCCGAGCACATCCTCAACAACCTCGCATGCCACTAAACCAGTTTTTGAAACTCAGGAAGAAAAAAAAGTTGCCAATATAGCTAACCGCATCATGCAACAATACGAGTATCTAGGCAGCAGCAAGGATATGTTGAGCGATGATATTCAGAGTGAAATCGTCCAAACCGTTGAAGAAGAAATAGCTCCTTATCAGGGGGAACTGAAATTTGAGGACATGAAAACAGATGTTTCCACAATTGTGAAAAAGACCACTCAGGTTCGTATAGCGTTGTCTATCGATATCCCGAAGATTATTGTTGTCCCGTCTGAAGACTATGAAGGACATTACGAATATTTCGAATTGGATTTACACAGCGTCAATCTTCAACCTGTTTCACAAGAAATATTGCTTCAGCAGTTGCGTGACCACAAACGTTATACTATTGAAACAGGAACTGGCGTAGTCGAAGAGAATCGACTAGAAGACTACATCGTTCGAGGTCTAATCGACTGCAACGATGTTTCTTATGATGAGCATGCTGATTTGCTTTACAAGCTGGCTAGTCAAGTTGTTGCACATTTGAAAGGATATTTAAAAGATGAGGATGAGGTTGCTAACGTATTGCAATACCATCAACAAATATTGGTAAAGTTGTTGCATGCACAGATGCAGAATCATTATGTAGAATCCGCAACATCCTATTCCGCCCATGTCACCAAAGGCTTTCATACATTGAAGCCGATTAACTGTGTGGCCAATGCAAACGAAGTGATCAGAAATTTCAGGGAAGCTCTGCCAGATGGATTAAAGAATCAAATTAAATCAATGATTTTTAGTGGCTTTAAAAAGTGCCTCTACCCAGAACTGAAATTCGATTCAGATACAGAACGTCGATTCGTGGTCATTTTAGAAAATGACGACAGTGTAATTAAGTGGTTCAGGCCGGCAAAAAAGGACATTTACATCCATTACAGTAGAGACCGTCAGTATGAACCAGATTTTATTGTGGAAAGTGAGGATACAAAATATATATGTGAGCCGAAACGATCAACAGATATGGAAAACGATGAGGTGCAAGCCAAAGCAGCGGCAGCAGTTAAATGGTGCGAACACGCTACACTACATGCTCAAAACAATGAAGGTAACCCGTGGCAATATATCTTAATTCCTCACAATTTTATCAATGAGCAAATGACACTTTCAGGTCTTGTGGCTCGGTGCCATTTAAAATAATAAAATGAATAAGTAAGATCAAGTATGACTAAGAAAATAGTTCAATTAAAAAGGAGTTTTTAGTGACGGAGATTTTCGTCGTTGTGCCTTAGCTGGCGGAGATTTTATGGGGTAGCCGGTAAAAAAGCTTATGACAACAAAACCAAAAACTGTCGGCTTTGATAATCTAGCTGTCGATGCTTTGAGGCTTTTTGAAAAATACAATATTAATGATTTAGTAGTTGTTGATAAGAATAATAAACCAGTTGGTATTATAGATGGACAGGATTTACCTAAATTTAGAATAGTTTAAAGAAAAAAGTCACGCGGATTAATCTAAGATTTCTAGTGAATTATAAATATTAATACTCTTTTTCTACTTGCAAATATTTTAGATTTAAGAATATTTAAGGTATGTTAACCAGTGAAATAAAGAAACTTTCTTATGCGGAAAAACTATTGTTAATCAATGATTTGTGGGATGATGTCAGCAGTCGGCCCGAGGAGATTGCTTTAACTGAAAATCAGAAACAAATATTGGACAAACGTTATGAAGGATTTTTGAAGGATCCAAAGGAAGGATCATCTTGGGATGAAGTAAAAATGAGGATACTTAAAGACCTATGAAATATAGGTTATTGATTCGCTCGAAGGCGGTTAGGTCATATTTTCAATTAAATCATGGATGAAAAAATTAGATGTGATTTAAAAAAGGAGAGGGGACTTTCTAGTCCCCAGATAGACGTTGAAGAGAGTGGACAAGAAAGTCCACGCTCCGTTGAAGATTGTTTTTTTAATCCATATAAGAAAATCGACGTTATTGGAAACAGTTTACCACATTGGCAACAGGGAGAGGTTTTCGTTTTCGTGACATGGAGATTGGCTGATTCTTTGCCTTTAGAGAAGCTCACAGGATGGAAGGCTGAGCGAGAAGCGTGGATGCTTTACCACCCACAACCTTGGAACGAAGTCACTGAACAGGAATACAACGAGCGTTTCTCACGACGTATTGATGATTGGTTGGATTTAGGTACTGGATCATGTATACTTCGTATTTCTAATATGGCAAAAATTATGGCTGATGCTTTACGGTATTTTGATGGGGAACGCTACGAACTCATGTCATTTGTTGTAATGCCAAATCATGTTCATGTTTTATTTCGGCCGTTAGAGGCGTATTGCTTGGCTGATATCGTGAAGTCTTGGAAGGGTTTTACGGCAAAAGCGTTGAATATACGTCTTGGCAAGACAGGTCAACTTTGGCAAAATAATTATTGGGATCGATTGATTAGAAGTGAGAAACATTTATTTAAGTGTAATGAGTATATTCGAATGAATCCTGTAAAAGCAAAGCTATCTGTTGGAGATTATATATTGTTTGAAAAGAGTGTTGATATATTTAAGAAAAGAATGGGGTTGGAAAACCCCATCTCCTGTAGGGAGAATAATTCAAAAAAGGAGAAGGGACTTTCCAGTCCACGGTTTTGATTAATGAATATATTATTTATTTTTGATATACCGCAATTGCCAACTCTAGTTTTAGTTGTAATACTAGCGATTGGATTGGCGATGCTCTGTTACGGTGGAGATTGGTTAACCTTGGGTTCGGCAAGTGTTGCAATATTAATGAAAATAAATCCAATTGTTGTCGGACTCACCATAGTAGCTGCTGCAACATCGACGCCGGAATTGATTACAGCATTTTTTAGTACTGCTTCCGGCAATCCTGGATTAGCAATGGGAAATATTGTTGGCAGTAATATTTGTAATATTGGACTCATACTCGGTATTTCAGCAATTATTTTACCATTCACGGTGCATATGCGTCTCATCAAATCCGAATTACCAATTTTGTTAGCAGTAACAATTTTATTTTCAATTTTTTGTATTGGAAATATAAACCGCATTGAGGGTCTGGTCATGGTGATAATCGTTATCGGTTATCTATATTTTATCATTACAAAAAGTAAAACTGCGACAGTTGAAGAGGAAAAAGAATTTAGTTCTGAAATTGAAAAACCACTTTCATCATTATCAAAATCACTGGTCTATATTTTGGCTGGAGGATTACTGTTAGCACTCGGTGCAGATTTTTTGGTAGACTCATCTGTTGAACTTGCCAAACGTTTGGGAGTGAGTGATATTTTAATTGGTATAACTGTAGTCGCAATCGGTACTAGTTTGCCTGAATTAGCTGCAGCAGTCTCAGCAGCGAGAAAAAAACAATCAGATTTAGTTGCGGGAAACATTGTCGGTTCAAATCTATTCAATTTACTTTTAATCGGTGGCAGTGTCTCGACAGTTTATACTATGCCGGTTGATTTATCGTTATTTTATTTTGAAATTCCGGCAATGATATTTATCACCATGATTTTATGGCTGTTTTTTTATACCGGTTCAAAAATTACTAAAGGCGAGGGGATATTTTTATTGGTAATTTATGCCGGAATTATTTTGATATCAAGTGCATTACAGTTAGGTCTGTTTTGATTAAATTACGATTAATTCATTAGTTAATCATATTTATTTACGATAATGATATCTCAGATGAACATACGTTATGCCTGTATCAAATTTCTTATATATAATTCGATGTTCATCAGAAATTCTTCTAGACCAATAACCGGATAAATTTTGTTTCAATGGTTCAGGTTTGCCAATACCTTTAAAGGGAGAGCGTTGAATCTCTTTCATTAGATCATGAATTCGCTTTAAGATTTCAGGGTCATTCCTATGCCAAAAAAGATAGTCCTCCCATGCTTGGGGTGTGAATGTTAAAATCATTTATTAAATTTTATATCCTTAGTCAAAATATTACCCTGTTCTGCCGCTTCAATCGACTCAATGAGTCGTTTTGCGTTAGCAGGACTTCTGAGAAGGTATGCAGTTTCTTGTAATGACTCATAATCTTCTAATGATATCATGACAACAGCCTGGTTCCTTTTTCTAGTAATAATAACAGGATCACGATCATTGCATACTCGATCCATAGTTGCAGCTAATTTTTCACGCGCTGCTGTGTAAGTAATAGCATTCATATGGACAGTATACCGTACAGGATTATGAAAATGTCAACAATTTATTTTATTATTAGCACTCTAAGATTTTATATAATCACCTAACTGTGACATTAGATAGGGATATAATATTCTAATCATTTTCCTCGTAGCAATTTCATTGTCATCATATTCAAATCCGGGTGCAACTGCTTCGCTGATAAGTCCAAATTCGCCTGAGCATAATTCAGCTGCCTTCCAGTCTCCTCCTTTGACTACTAGTTGAGGTAGCTGTCCACTTGCTATATCAGATCCTAAAATTTTTTCATTGAATATGCCGTTAGGTGAGACTATCAGATATTTTATAGGAGAACCAATATGGTGATAATGAATTATATCGGATTTGTTTTTATGGAGATAGCCAATCGGACTATCGTTTGTCAGCAAATAATAAATGGAGGTTAATATTTTTCTTTGAGAGTTATTGTTATCAAAGTTAATATCTGACTCATAAGTACGCCTGAAATAACCTCCTTCAGTTGGGTGTGGTTTGAGTGATAGTAGCTTTATTATATCTATTTTTAGCATAAATTTATAATATTTAATATGTAGTTAAATAGTTGTGACTTCATTTTCTCATCCCAATAAGCAAGTATATGATTATGACATTGCAAAATTACATTCTTTATTGATCCAATGTTGAACTATATAGATTCATTCTACTAAAATATTTAAAACAAATTGTCGAAAGTAAACACAGTTTTCATGGGTTCAGATGAGATCGCCTTGCCGATGCTCAATGAAATTATTTGTTCTTATAAGGAAGAAATAAATCTCGTTGGAGTTTTTACACAACCTGATCGTCGGTCTGGACGCGGGATGAAATTAAAGCAAAACCGTATTAAAGAGTGGGCGAATGAAAATTTTATTGAAGTGATGCAACCTGATAAAATCGGGTGTGGTGAAATAACATGGTTCCATGAAATAAATTGCCAGCTTATTATTGTTATGGCTTACGGGAAAATTCTTCAGCAGGAGTTGTTGGATATACCTAAATTGGGTGCATTGAATTTACATGCTTCTATTTTGCCAAAATATCGTGGGGCTTCTCCCATTGAAGCAGCAATTGTTTCAGGGGATACAGAGACTGGGGTCACATTGATGAAAATTATTAAAAAACTCGATTCCGGCCCGATACTGGATTGTCAGAAGGTCGTCATTGAGAAAATAGATACGAGCACTTCTTTAAGAAAAAAAATAGCTATATCCTGTGTGCCGTTGATGAAAAGAAACCTGGAAAAAATTTTGAGCGGTCAGTCAGTGTATGTTGATCAGGATGAGAGTGTGGCTAATTATGCCAGAATAATTGTTAAAGAAGATGGAGCACTGGATTTTTCTGTTTCTGCAAAAGAATTGTATGACAGGATTCGTGCATTCCAGACTTGGCCTGGTTGTTATTTTATTTTCAATAACTTAAAAATTAAAATCGGTGAGGCAGATTTGATCGATGATGAATCCGAATATAGACCTGGAGAAGTGATCAATAATTTAAATAATTCACTATTAGTAGGCACAGGCAGTGGTGTGATTTGTTTTTTGAAATTACAAAAGCCCAGTGCCAAGATGATGGCTGCTTCTGATTTTTTAAGAGGGCACACAATAGCGAATGGAACGATTTTACAAAGTATACCTATGCAGCCATTAGTCAGTAGTAGTTATTTTAAACCAGAAATACATTAATACACTTATATTAATGCATTTACCTGAAAGTTATTCACAAATTTAAAAATAGATTCTAATGCCGTCACTGGATTACTATAACTCAATTTATATTATCAGAAATAAAATTTATATAAAAATGAAGTTATTATTGATCGCCGGAATAATTACCTGTCTCTCATTAAATCTCTATTCGCAATATGAGGGTCGAGTTGAAGAAGTTGATGATTATGAAGTCAGATCGACAAAAAAACTCAGAAAACCTACAAATGTCAGGCTAACCGATCACGATCAGGATATTGAATTCCTCAAAAACCAAGTTAATCAATTAAAATTAGACATGGAACGATTGACCCTTGAGAATGCTGAAATGGAGCAGCAATTAGCTTTTTTACAAAATAAATTGGCAGGAAATATTTCAGGTTATGTTGAACTTCGTGACCTGAACGATCGGATGAATGAGCAAAGAAATGAATTTCTGAAAGCAGATCAAAAACAGAAGATTGAAATTATAAATGAAGTAAGTAAGCAAATGAACAGCTTTTTTAAAAAAGCGGGCAAATCAAATGCATCAATAAGTGTTACCAATAAACCACAAATTCCAGATGAAACAATTGAAGCGTTCACTGATGATTACCCAAAAGAAGGTATTGAATATATCGTACAATCAGGGGATACATTATCAGGTATTGCAAAAAAATTTGGCAGCAATGTAATAGATATTCAAAATGCAAATAAACTTAAAGATCCACGTCGAGATTTAAAGGCTGGCGCAACAATATTTATTCCACAACAAACAGAAGAGTAATGGCACAAACAAAATCCAGATTAGGTAGAGGGCTTGGTAGTTTAATTTCAGGAGGTATTAATAAAACTGCAATCAATTCAAATAATAATGAGAATGAAATTTCTGAGATTGTAAAAGTTAAATCGAAGGTCTCAGCAAAAAAGAAGAAGTCTATTGCGAAAAAGTCCAAACCGACTGTAGAAAAAAAAATTGCTGCTAAAACAGAACAGCCCAAAAAAAATTTGGAGCATTCAATTAAGAATAATAATACTATTCCCGACGGATTCTCTGAGATTTCAGTAGAAAAAATTAAACCGAATCCCTATCAACCAAGGCGACATATTGAACATGAGAAAGTTGTTGAACTCGCTGAAAGTATTCGATCAGAGGGTTTACTGCAACCGATAATTGTTCGAAAAGTTAAAGATGAATTTCAACTCATAGCCGGAGAACGCAGGTGGAGAGCCTGTCAGCACTTAAAATTAAAATCTATTCCGGTTCGGATTTTAGATGCGTCAGATGCATCATCAGCTGTTATTTCCTTAATTGAAAATTTGCAGAGAGAGAACTTGAATCCAATTGATGAGTCTCTAGGTTACGCAAGTTTAATGAAAGATTTTGCATTGACTCAGGAGTCAGTGGCAGAACGTGTTGGCAAGGGTAGGGCTACGATAGCAAATTCGTTACGGCTTTTGCATTTAGATAAAGAAATCCAGGGATATGTGAGTAAAGGTTTATTGAGTGTCGGACATGCTAAAGTGTTGTTAGGATTAGAAAATTCGATGCAGCAACTTCTAATTGGCAGGCGGGTTTTGGAAAACGGTTTGAGCGTTAGAGATACTGAAACTGCAGTTCAGAATATTAAAACTGAAAAGAAGGGTGGGCCTATTCGGAAATCAAGCAGCGAAAACGATAATGTTATTATCAATGACCTGCAAAAACAATTTACTTCGTACTTAAAAACACCTGTTACTTTTAAACACACGCCTAAGCGGGGTAAGATTGTTATTAATTATTATGGCAATGATGATTTGCAAAGAATTATGGAAAAACTGGGTGTTGTGTGAATATATTGAATAGCCAATAGCCAATAGCAGATGGTAGGTTGTAGGTTGTAGGTTGTAGGTTGTAGGTTGTAGGTTGTAGGTTGTAGGTTGTAGGTTGTAGGTTGTAGGTTGTAGGTTGTAGGTTGTAGGTTGTAGGTTGTAGGTTGTAGGTTGTAGGTTGTAGGTTGTA
>JAJFLR010000102.1 GCA_021772565.1 Opitutales bacterium
TACGTTCCGGACTACTCGTCTTGCTTAACCAGGCCAAAAAACATAAAATCAAAGAAGCCATAGAAATTTTTCGTGCCGATACAAATCAAGCCAGAAAGATTGTCATTCAAAAACTTACACCCTTTTAAATAAAGAACATGCTGGAAGGGTGGGGAGGAGGATATCCATTTACCAGTAATTTTACCCCTCGCGTGTGGAACGGTATTTTATCATATTAATTGGCAACTGTTCCCGAAGCATCTAATTTAGTAATGATTCTTGGTACTATTACAGGGGTTGTAGTTTTAGTACGAAGAAGAGGTTTCGATCTTGGTTAATCAGCGTTAAATAAATACGGAAAATTAACAATTGCTATATCAGTGGATTAATACCTATCAGATCAAATTTATTTGCAGCTACCAATAAATGTCGATCGTTTGAATAAATTTTTTTTAATCCAGCTTCACGTGCCGTTGCCAAGTGAATGGCATCAGCTGCTCGTAAAAATATTTTTTTTGGTAAATCTTTATATATTTCAACAGTTGTATTTAAAATATTTTCTGTCAGCGGTAGCCATTTTATCAGCTCACTATTGTCATCTAGTTTACATTGTTCGTACAGCATATGAGAATCAGCTGTAGAAATCACACCTTCACGAACTTTACGATGAAAAACACTTGCTCTTTCAATTATTCCCAAACTGCTACAAGCAGGTTGTCCTTCCATCTGTTTGACTAATTCTTCAATAAGTTCAGCGCCTGACTCATTGATATAAAGCCTAACCAATATTGAAGTATCCAGGTATATCATTGGGAAAATAAGTAATTTTAGATATCAACTTTAGTTAACGATCTCTATCTTCTGAAATTATTGTGTCAGATGAATTCCCTTTTCCTGCCTTTTTCATTATACGTTTAATTCCTGGTAATAACTTTCGATTGAGAAATGGATTTATTTTAGATATTTTTTTTAATGGATGTAATGCAGCAATTGGTTGGCCATGATTTGTAATAATAATTTCCTTTTCCTCATCAGCTTTTCTGACCCAGTTTCCAGTATGATTATGAAGTTCACGAATAGAAATTGTTTTCATGTGTCACACGTTGCACAAATTCATTGTAATTGTCAACTTTGAACCTCTGAATTTCAATGAGTAAAATTTGTCTACTTTACTTAAACAAGTCAGTTGATTTAACATTATCAACAGATAGATTATATTTATAATCGATTGGAATCTGATTTTTAAACCAGGTAAATTGTTTCTTGATCAGACGTTCAGTATTTCGGTTTATGGAATTTCGGAGTTCCTCAATAGAGCTATTTAGTTTTAGATGCTCAATAGTATCTCGGTAGCCAATTGCTCTCGCTGCACTGGGGTTTATTTCAATTCCATGCTTAATTAATGATTTAACTTCATCTATTAGGCCTAAAATTAACATATTATCTGTTCGCGTTTTAACTCTTTCGCTTAATTCATTTCGTGTTCTATAGAGGAGAGAAACTCTTTTTTTGTAATGCGCAAAAGGGGATTGTTGATTTTCAAACTCTTCTCTCAATTGATCTACTGTTTTTCCTGATGCTAGACAGCGATGGAGCGCATTGGTGACACGTGCAGGATTTTTAAAATCAATTTTATTAATCCCCTGAGGATTGAGTGAATGTAATTTTTGTTGAAGTCCGGAAAGTCCTTTTTCGGCAAATATTTTATCTACAGAATTTTTAATATCTTCGGATATATTTAGATTATCTATGACCGGATAAAAAAATGATTTAAGATAGAACCCACTACCACCAACAACTAATACTTTTTTACCGCGTTGATGAATATCCTCTACAGCTTCCATTGCATAATTTAAATATTCGCTCACTGAATATTTTTGATTCACTGAAACCAGGTTTATGCCATGATGTTTTATTGCTGCTAAGTCATTGGAGTCAGGTTTTGCCGTGCCGATATTCATACCTTTGTATACCAGCAAAGAATCGCAACTTAGGATTTCAGCATTATTATCAAGTGCCCACTGCATAGAGAGCTCGGTTTTTCCAACAGCTGTAGGACCCGTTAAGACGTAGATGAGCTTTGGCGAATTTGAGTTATGATTCATTTGGTAGAAAATTGCATATGAAAAATAAGGTAATCAAATATTAAAATTGAAAAAATTTACTAAACAATTGACCTTAATATTTGTCCCATGCTAACCATCAATGAAAATTAAATTTATAAAATTATTAAAATAACGTTAATGCTATACCATCACTACAACAAAGTTAGAACCAAGTATCTTTTTTTATTTCTGATTTATCTATTAACAACAACTTATTCATCATATGGCCAACTTGAAATTGATATTGGTGATATCACCCGTAAAATAAATAGTGATGTAATCCCCATTCATTTGAGTTCAGAAGACAAGCTGGTTAATAATTTGATGCACCGTGCGTTTAAACTTCATGGAGGATATGAGATTACTTCTGAAAAAAAAGCGTATTTTTTTATCAGTATCGCAAAGATAAATGAAGAACTAGTTGAGTTGAAAATTGAAAGTGGAAGACCGAAGAAAGTTTTGTTGGCAAAACAATTTAATGGAGAAAAATTGCGTGCAGCAGTCTTGATCGCTTGTGATTATACTGTAATCAAAACATTAGGTCACCCTGGTTTTTTTGCCGGTAAATTAACATTTATTAGTGAAACACGAGGCGCAAAAGATATTTACCTGTCAGATGTATTATTTAGTAAACCGACGCAAGTTACTAATGATAATGCTCATTGTGTAGGACCGGTTCTATCTCCAGATGGTAAAAGTTTACTTTATACCAGTTATTATAAAAATGGATTTCCCAATATTTATAAGATTAATTTAAGTAATGGAAGACGCACTAATTTTGTAAGTTATAGAGGTACTAATATTGGTGCTACCTATAGCCATGATGGCACTATGGTGGCAATGGCTCTATCGGGTTCAGGTAATTCAGAATTATATCTCAGTAATCCAGAAGGAAAAATTATGAGTCGATTAACCCGAAACAATTCTATTGAATCGAAACCAAGTTGGTCGCCTGACGGCAAAAGATTAGTTTTTACTTCAGATAAACCTGGGAAGCCACAATTACATTTGATAAATTCAAGTGGCGGAAAAATGAAAAGAATTCCTACTAATATAAGTGGCTATTGTGCAGAGTCTGATTGGAATCCGATTAACTCCAACTTAATTGTATTCACTATATTGATAAAGAAAAATTTTGCTCTGGCACTTTATGATTTTACTACTGCTAATAGTACTATTATTACAAAATTTTCCGGTGACTGTGTTGAGCCTTGTTGGACGAATGATGGCCGTCATTTAATATATACTCAAAAGTCTGCAAAAAATAGCCGACTTATTCTACTTGATACTAAATCCGGCAAAATGAGTAATTTGCACAATGTTAATTTTGGCAACACTTCAGAGGTCGATTTTATATATGTGAGATAATTTAAGATTTTTAAGTTTTCTAATCTTCATCAATATTTATGTATCTTCTTTATTTCTATTATAAACTTCCGGATAAAGATATTTTGCACAATCAGAAAAATGCCTCTGCAGAAATTCTTTGTCAATTACGTCTTTGAGTTGTTTACTAAGTCAAATAACGTAACTACTCAGCATGGCACTGGATATCAAATATACTTCTGAATTTCATTGTAGGGCCTCCGCTAGCGGAGTGCCTCAAGTTGCTTAGTATTCATACAAGGCATCGAACAAGTTCGAGCCCTACAAAATTAGAATTAAAAACTTGGTATTTATAGATAAGCTGAGCAGTTACCAAATAACGGATAACTAGTTGAAATTACTCTGTGATGATGATCCATTCTATAACCTTAGTTGATCGTGATAGAGAAACACAACTTTCAATTAATCAAGTTATTACCGCTGATTTCAGATATCGAAAACAGTCACTCTAACTCCTGCATACTTATAAAGAAAAGAATGATTTTATTTTTCCCATAATTTGTTTAGCTGTATTATCTTTTTGCTTCAAAACCACATCAATGGAAAATCCTGATTTTGTTTCCTGATTTAAAAATTTTCTTTCAGCAATAATTAGGCTCATAGTTTCAACTATTTCAGGACGTTGCTGAAACAGTTTTTGCATATTTTCTTTAGTTATTTCATAAACTACAGCATTCGTTATTGCTCTGATTGTTGCAGAACGTTTCTCGCCGGTTAACAATGACATTTCACCAAAGAAATCTCCTGGAACTATACGCGCCACTTTAATCTCAGAGTCTCCTTTGTCTTCGAGAATCGTAAAGACATCAAGTACTCCTTCAAGAAGGATAAACATAGAATCACCGCTACGATTATATTTAATTATTTCAGCACGTTTGTTGTAATTTCTTTCATGCATTTCAGTTGCCAGGATATTAAGCTCCGCTGATGTTAGTTCTTCAAAAAGTTCAATGCGTGATAACAATTCTGCTCGTCCTTCTACTGACTTTGTTTGCAATTGGCGTTGAGGCATTTTAGCGATGAAAACATCTTCTTTAGGATAAGCCAGTGACAATCCGGAGATGTGCAGATAATCTAGAATATTACTCAATACTATTGTTCGTAATTTATCCGGTGAAGTATCTGCTTTTTGAGAATAAAAAATTTTATAAGTTACACCAAACTCCGATGTATTTTCCAGATGGACTTCTGGTTGAGGGTACTCAAGGGGTCCATTATCACTGACAGCAGCTTGAACAGCTGACATTAACACACGAATAGCTCTTTTAGCAGGAATCTGGAAATCTAGATTTACCATAATCTTCATCCTTCTTAAATCCGACGGCCTCATATAATTTGTGATTAATGTCGTACCCATAACACTGTTAGGTACAATAACGATATTGTCATTTCGTTTCTGGATGTAGGTTGTCCGCCAATTGAGTTCGACTACTTTGCCAACGATTTGATGCTCATTGCCGTCAGTGTGAACTCTTATCCAGTCACCAATTTTATAAGAACGTTCCAAACTAATCGCTAATCCAGTAAAAGTATCTTGAATAAGTGATCGTGCAGCAAGTCCTATAACAAAACCTATTGCTCCCGATGCGGCCCAAATCATGGTTATAGGCTTTTGAAATACCAAACCAATTATGCATGTGAGAATGATAAGCATTATCATTAAAAAAACGATATCTTTCATTAATTTGGGGACAGTATCCGGTGCGTGCCTTTGATCTAATGTCTCCCAAATGAATATTAAAACGAGTCTATTGATGAATAAACCGAGTGATATCCAAAAACCGGTCTGTAATACCCAACCAATAATTTTCAATGAATTCTCCGATAATGAAGTTTCATTATACAGTGACCAACCTTTTACAAAAATTGTCAAAAAGACAAAAATCGATACTGCGATGAATAACGGAATTATTCGCTTAATTAATGATAGATTCATAGAGTGATTTAAAATTTTCGATCAGTCATTGTAGATTATTGAATCTATAAGGAAAGTAAAAACTTTAACAAAAGTCTGTTAAAAAAAGCAAATTAATACATGAAACGGATCCCTGGAGCAACTGTGTTTGTACAACTCATGAAGCGTTAGTACAAATATTTTTAATACTTGACTGTAGTTACATTTAAATTATCTAATTATCTCACTTGAGATCACGCAGAGTAACATATGGATGTGTAACAAGTCTCCACCTAATTTGAATTTTAAGTATGCTTTTGCTCAGTGGCTGAAGGCAATTAATAGTAGTAAATAATAAATAGAAAGGGTATAAAATGAAAATAGATTAAGGAAATACGCTGTTGGATCTCATAGTGTCGCAGCTGTATTTGGGGTATTGGGAATTACGACGACTGCTGCTGGATCAGTTGAAATTCTTGATCTCGCTGGTCTTGAGGGAAAAACATTTAGACCTGATGGAAGTGGCACTGCGGGAGAAACATATGATCTGGATCTCACCCATACTGCCGATGTTAATGATTATTTAAGAATCGTTGGAAATACTGGAAGTGGGACTGTAATATTTGTCATCTTTAAGCAAGGTGGGGATGGTGCATTTTCCACTGGCGGCGGATCTAATCCGTCAGCATTGTTTTACAATAATGGTGAGACAATAGATGGACAACTAAACCAGGCACCCGATTATGGTTATTTAGTTAAGGCAGGGACTAACAAATCTGGATGGACATCTGATCTATCAGACGGAGCTCTTGGGTTTCAAGATAGTGACGGCAATTTCGGATATCTTAGTATATCCTGGGTAGCTTCATCACAGACATTAACAGTTATTAGTGGAGCATTTGAGAATTCAGGAGGTTCAATTACTGCGGGTGCAGTACCCGAGCCATCTGAATACGCTGCGGCACTTGGGCTAGGTGCTCTTGGACTGGCTTATTATCGCCGTCGTCAAGGAAATAAAACGCGGTCAAAGAACTAGGAAAAAGATACTTACCATAACAGCAAAGCCTCTGAAGGTTAAATTCACGGGCTTTTTGCCAATTGGTAATAGAAATCCAAGGAGATTTATTTGTACATTAATAACAACAAAATTTTCTATTCACACCTTGGAGATTCAACTATGATGTCTTGCAAATCGACTGAACTATAAAATTTCAATTGATAGCATTATAATACATCATCTTTATAACGTTATTATTTATATTTTTCGTTTGGCCCCTTCTGCAATTCTTAGCAAAAACTAATTAGCCTTTAAAAGATGTGACCAGGCCATACCGTCTCGAGAATTTGCAGCATATTCAGTTTTTGTTAAAATTATGAGCCCGACATCGACAAAATCATCAAACAATGTCAGCGCCATTTGCGCTGCTTCAGTTGGACTCATTTTTTGTTCCAGCCAACCATAGACTTCTCTAGCCAGAATTCTTAGAGCAATAAATTCACCATCTCCGGTACAGGCAACGGATCCTGCCGGGCCGCAAAATAGGCCACAGCCAGGTAGGGGTACGTCCCCAACTCTTCCGATGGCTGCTTTGTTAATCCACCAGAACTTAAGGCAGCAGCAAATGTTGTCCCATCAAAGGCCACTGCGCCGACAGTATCACAGGAAGAAGTCTTCCCATTGTTCTTTGTTTTTTCCTTATCCGAGTGACTAATCGGCATTATGCGAATATTTTGTTCTTCTGCAAAAATTCTGGCACCGTCACCGGCAATTAGAAAATGCGTAGAGTGATGTAAAATCCCCTGAGCTAAATCAATTGGATTTTTAACTCCTTCAACACAAGCTACAGCTCCAAATTTTCCTTCGCTAGTCATACATGACGCGTCCAATTGAATTCTGTTGCCATCGGCGCGGATTTGGGACCCTGTTCCGGCATTGAACCGCACATCGTCTTCTAAAATTCTCACCGCATGTACCACTGCATCTAAAGCAGTTTTACCCTTATCCATTAAATCCATTCCCACTTTACCGGCAGATTGTGGCCCATCAGATTCTTGCGGGTCAGAGCTTGTTCCTCCATGAGTCAATATAGCACTTTTAAATTCCTGCACTTTTCTATTTTTTTGTTAGTTTGAATAAGAGATTTATTTTGATGATTAACTTAATAATCTTTTTCAACTTTTTTTTGCGCTGGAATTTAACTTAAGGAATTAAGTATTATTCTGTACCCGTAACAATTAAAAATTAGCGACGTTAGAACCTACTTCGGCTAATTTATTGGGTGACACTTTAGGGTTAGCTCTACCAAGACCTTTCTCCAATATGAGTTCAATGACTTCATCGTAAAGTAACCCGTTGGCAATTTCACATGATTTAGGGAAATAACTGGATCCGGCAGTCATGCCAGGAACCAAATTTGCTTCAAGGAAAAAACAGTGCCCACTTTTGTTCGCCTTAATGTCAATTCTTCCAAAATCCCTGACGCCAAGATTAACAAAAGCATCAATCGCAAGTTTCCTGACGTTATTGATTATTTCATTCTCATCAATTTTTTTCAGTTCTTCAGAGTCACTCTTTTTTACTATCTCTCCTAAAATCCTGAGCCCATTATTTGACACTGGAGGTACTATTTCTATTGGAGAAACCATTAATTCATTATTTGATCTTCTTATAACTGAAACAGTAAACTCTCGACCATCCAAATATTCTTCAACCAAAACTGGTGTATTAAATAAGTTATTCAAGGACAATATTTTACTCTCGAATCCTGAAAAACTGGTAACAAAAGACAGGTCGTCAACACCGTTACCATTTGCTGCATCCAATGGTTTCAGAAACAAGGGAAACTTAATTGGTAAATCTTTTGCACTTTTGAATTGTCCTGGAACTGCGATAAAATAATCTGCAGTAGCAATCCCCTTGTTCTTTAAATGTAATTTTGCGAAGCTTTTGTTTGAATCAAATTTCAATACATCTGATGTTGATCCTGTGAAGTTTATCTGGTGTTGAGCAAAATAGTCAGCCAACCAAATATCATCTTCATTTTCAATAGGAATATACTTTACCGTCAAAACGACTAAATCTGGATTTCTTTCTGCAATTCTATCTAATTCTTCTCTAGTCTCACACACGTTCAAATTTACGGTGTACCCCATATTTTTGATTGCATTCAAAACGCTATTGCAAGCCTTGAGCGATCCAAACCCAGTCTCTTTTAGACCTTCATTCGGTGTTGTAACGATTTCTATATTCATAGTTTACCCTTGTCTTAATGGTTAATTGACGCATTCGGCCAAAAACCATGAAGGGCAAGAGTAAGGCGGCGAACTACGCTAAGGTAAGTCGACTCGCTAGAACTCTCCGTAGTGGATAGTCGATGATTAGATCGTTGATAATGAGTCCGAAATAATAATTAAGCAAGTAATAAATATTTGCTGGAAGAAAAACGGCTGATCTACAAACATTTCCAAGGAAATCAAAAGCGGTTAGATTGATTGTTTCATGCATTTTTGATTTCATTAGACATAAATTTTCTAGTTGGATTTTGTGTGGCTTCCACAATTATGTGATTTCAAAAAGACTTTTATTTTCTACCCAAGTCGAATAAATCTGAGTGGTAGTTACCTCGATTATTGATTTGATAAATGCAATCAATATTAGCTAATCCCGGACTATGTGACATGCGTCGAATAAAGAAATATTTATATTTTCTAGTTGACTATAAGATCATCAGTCTGACCCTTTTTTGTTGCTTCTTTTTTGTTGCTTCTTTTTTGTTGCTTTAAATTGTAGGGCTTGACCTTGGTCAATGCCTGGCGACGATTTCAGAAAACATTAAAAACGAGCAAAGTGAGATACGACGTTGCAAACACGAGGCATTCAGCAAGCTGAAGCCCTACATGTGATTACAAAAACGGTGATAGCGAATATTATACCCATGTTCAATTTTCTTAAGTCAATGGCGTCAGCGTTCGACCGAGCTCACGCCGACGGTCGCCGCACTCCAAAAAGGCTTACGCCTCAAAAACAGCAATCCCTGAAGCACCGCTTTTAAAATAACTGACTATTCTCTTTATTAAAGAGAAATTAAATAAATTATTTATTAATAATAACAGAATATTTCTAATGACGTTAGATTAATTGTAAGTGAATAATTTAGGTTCTTATATTATAATTATTTAATAATAATAGTATGGAATAACGTTTTTAATTTTCTAAAAATAAATTTTTTGATATTAAAAAAAACTGAATTACTGTCATATTTAGTTCACGAAAAATCTCATTTGATGAAAAGAACATAATAAAAACTTTAATCTTTATACATTATAGAGATAAAATTTTATTGTGAATAAAATACGTTATTACTAGTGGTGTCCACCAAACAGTCTATAACTTATAATTTTTTTGTATTTATTGTAGGGCCTCCGCGACTCGACTGAGCTCGCCGTAGTCTTGTCGGAGTGCCTTTAATTGCTGAGTCTACGGACAAGGCATCGAACAAGTT
>JAJFLR010000103.1 GCA_021772565.1 Opitutales bacterium
TCATAATTTTTCGGTATTGTTGATGAGATATCATCCCTTAACTCTGATTGCCTTCCGCCAAAAAGCTCCAGGCTTTTTGACAAAACAATGGTAGGGATTTTTAATTGTCGTTAATAGGGAGTTCTAATTGTCGCTGGCCACGTTTGTTCAGTCGGGGTTTCGTATTCCAAAACTTATGCCAAGCTCGCTTCCGATTTAAAAAAACCAAATGGGCTAACTTTGGTTTTATCAAAAGAAGAGGCGGAAAAAATTATTTACCCTTTATCACTCAATGAAGTTTGGGGCATTGGCCGTCGACGTTATCAAAAACTTTTGGATAACGGAATGAATACAATTGCCGATGCAGTGCAGCATGGGCCCGGAGTATTTCAAAAACTTTTTGGTAATTATTTTGGTCGAATGTTGCACGAAACAACAACGGGACAGGATTGTGCAAAGGTCATCGATCATACCGGTCATGTGCCGAAAGAAATTAGTTATATGCATACTTTTTCTGATTGGACGATAGACCCTGAACGGGTAAAAGGCGAAATGGCCAAAGCGGTTGCACAACTTTGTTATCGAATGCGTGGCTATAAAAAAAGAGCGAAAGATTATAGCGGCTATATTCGATTTCAGGATGTGACGTGGGAGGGCAGATCATTTGCTTTTCAGACAGCGGGGTTGACTAATCTCGACGATTATGTGCTGCCGGCGTGTATAGAAACTGGCATGCCAATGGTTTATCGTTTCTTGAATCAAGGCCATAAGGTAAGGGGAATAGGGATCAATACTGCTGGGTTGGATGGAGGCGGGCAACTGGAACTTTTTTTTCGGGAGGATGAAAAACGCATAGGGCTTTATTGGGCTGTTGATAAAATTAATAATACGTTTGGATTAGGGGCAATAATGAAAGCTTCACTTAAATATGGAGTTGTCGGAAAAACACATTTTTTAGAAAGGAATGCCTGAATTTTGTTAGAAATTCTTTTAAATTGTTGTTTAACAAATAGATAAAGTAAAAAAACATTTTTATTTTATCAGATTAAATGGAATAAATAATTTTTAAAGAATATAGGAAGATAAAGTAATTTTAATAATATCGCTATATTTTATAAATCAACTTGAAATTAGGTAGAATTCCCTATATAGTTAATCATTCAAATTTCATAAATAAAATATAAATAAAGTATTAGTAATAAATATCTTTCATTTTTAGTTGAAATAAATGTACTTTAGGCTTAAGGTAGCCAAAAAATAATAAAAGCAACGAAAATTAAATTTAAAAACTAGATAAAAAGTGAAAATAAACTATAAGAAATCAATCGTATTATGCATGCTGGCGGTAGCCCCATTATACCTGCAAGGAGCCATTGTTACCTTTGATACGGGTCAGAAAACTTCGGGCTCAAAAATTAATAAAAATGCAGTGCCAAAAACCACATTTGAAACATCAAGTGTGACTGGTGCGGTCGATATAACGTTAACCAACGAAAATTTTAAACAAACTGCCAGAGTAAATGAATATTTAATAACAAGTGGATTTAATTATTCGGGTGATCAAAATAATTTAACATTTACCGAGGTTAGTAGAACAGGAACTTTTGATAATCCTGATTATATTGTTCCAGATGTAAATGGATTTGGTTTTAGTATTAATTTTGAACATGATTATGGTAATGCTTCGGTTGGATTTGGTAATAATGAGTCATTGACAACTAGAGTAGGGGATACCATTCAATCAGTCGATGTTTTTGACTTTATCACTACAACCAATGGAGTTGCTGTTTACGATTATTTTTATAAAGAGAAAAGAAATGGTGGACTGGCTACCGGTTATATGGTTGCTGATCCAGGATTAGGTCATAGTAATAATACCATAGAAAGCCTTTCATTGGAAAATGATATTATTATTAAATCCACCGAAAGTGGAATTGTTACTATATCTGAATCAGTTTTAGAGATTGGCGCTACAGCACTCGATATTCAAGGAGGAACACTTCTTTTGGGCGCTGATGATCAAGTGACTAGCACAACAAATTTATTATTAAACGGGGGTGAATTGGGAACTGAAGGATATAGTAATACGCTAGGCTCACTCACACTTAATGAACGTTCAAGCATTGATTTGGGTAGTGGCAGTAGCGTACTTCAAATTGCGGATAGTAGTTCAAATGCTTGGGGTAGTGGAACATTAACTATCGAAAATTGGAGTGGAAATTTAAGTGGTGGAGGGAGTGACCAGATTTTTGTTGGAACCTCTGGAAGTGGATTGACAGCTGGCCAAGCAAGTCAAATTAGGTTTTCTAATCCACAGGGATTGGGTTCTGGAGTGTTTTTTGGAACACAACTTGCAAGTGGAGAAATTGTTCCAATTGACTTACAACCTGTTCCAGAAACTAGCACAGTTATCTATTCTGTATTGTTGTTAGGTATTGCTGGCGGTGACTTTCTTAGACGTAATAAGAAAAAGAACAGTTAAAGTTGTAGCGAAAATATTACCTCTCAATTTTGAATTAGTATATTCAAGAATTGGAAGTAATTTATTGATTAAACTATTCATATTGGATCCCATTTATAGCATCTGCCATAAGTCATTTCCGGAATAGATGAAATATATTGTATCCAACACGTTTGGCAGTCTATTAAATTGTAGGCATAGGTTGATTTGCTAAGATATCAAGTCCTCTAAGAAATTTTTTAAAAATTGATTTTGATAGATGCCATAACTTTGTTTGAATTACATTCTTGATTTAATTTGTAAATCACACAATGAAGTTAACTAAACCAATTTAGTAAATTCACTGTATATAATTAAATAGTTTAGGTAATAAATTTATTGAATGACTCTTTATTATTAATTGGGGGTTTAGAGTTACTTATTTATAGGTTCGGGCCGTAGCGCAGCCTGGTAGCGCACTTGCATGGGGTGCAAGGGGTCGTGAGTTCGAATCTCACCGGCCCGACCATTAATAGTAAATTGGAAAGTTTATATTGGAATAAATGTAAGCATTGTTGTAACTCCATTTGATGATATTATTCTATTGAATGCCCAAAGCCTTATTTAATCATTCGTTACTTATTGGGAAAAATTGATTCACTGATAAAATTTTAAATAATATTATCTTTTAAGTTGCATTGTAGTTATGGAATTTGCAAATTCCATGATTTTATAACTTTAAAATAATATGGCTGATACATTGACAGGAAATTGTTTAATATCTCAATCGGGTGGTCCAACCACTGTAATTAATTCGAGTTTGGCAGGTCTAATAACTGAAGCACTCAATTACGAATGCATTGAAGAAATTTATGGTGGCCTCAATGGCATACAAGGAATTTTAAAGGAAGACCTTATCGATCTGGCTTCTGAATCACAACAAAATATCAGAGGATTGAGATCTACACCAGCTTCGGCATTAGGTACTTGCCGATATAAATTAAAAAAATCGCAAGATTTTGAAAGAATACTGGAAGTTTTTACTGCACATAATATCCGTTATTTTTTTTATATTGGTGGTAATGATTCTCAAGATACAGCAGATAAAATATCTAAATATGCTCAAGAGCATAATTATGATTTGCGCGTTATTGGTATTCCAAAAACTATAGATAATGACTTAGTTGTGACTGATCACTGTCCTGGGTATGGAAGTGTTATTAAATTCATAACGACTTGTGTGAAGGAAACTGCTTTAGATAATGAGGGCATGGGGCAGGGTGACTTGGTATCAATTCTTGAAGTAATGGGACGTAATGCTGGATGGATAGCGGCAGGATCTGCATTGGCTAAACGTAGAGATAAGCCGAGTGATCCCCCTCACTTGATTTATTTACCTGAGGTAGCTTTTGATCCAAGAAAGTTTTTAGATGATGTTCAGAGGGTACTCAGTAAAGAAAAATATTGCTTTATAGTTGTTGGGGAAGGACTGATTGATAAAGATGGCAACTACATTTCAACTGCAGAATCTTCAACAGATGCATTTGGGCATGCTCAATTAGGTGGTACGGGAGATTATTTAAAGGGATTAGTTGAACAGAACCTCAGTAAAAAAGCACGATCTGCTAAATTGGGAATCTCACAAAGAGCAGCAATCCATTGTTCTTCTAAATCTGACAATGATGAAGCTTTTTTAGCGGGTCAAGCTGCTGTTAAAGCTGCAGTTGTAGACGGTATTACTGATAAAATGATTACCCTTTTACGATCAGATTCTGATCATTACAAATGTGAAACGGGATTGGCTGATTTAAGTGAAATTGCTAATGGTGTTAAAAAAATACCTGAAAATTGGATTAACGAAGACGGAGTTAGTTTAAATTACCAATTTTTTAAATACGCTCTGCCTCTTATTCAGGGTGAAGTAGAAGTGCCTTATGAAAATGGAGTTCCTAAATTTATTAAACTAAGTGGCTTTAGGGTAGATAAAAAACTTGGTGCTCATACTTTTTAAAATAATAGACCTAAATTATAATTTAAGCCTAATTCAAGCTTGACCCTTATCATGGAATGCATTTCAAGTCTAATAACTTAAATATAAACTTTCTAGATTAAACTGATAATAACTTTAATAAGATATGGCTACTCCAAAAAGGAAACAATCAAAGCAAAGAAGCCGTAAACGTCGTGGTGCAAATCAATTTGCTGCTCCTCAGTTATCAGTGGATCCAAATGATGGTACCCACTTTCGATCACATCGTGTAAATCCAAACAATGGAATGTATCGTGATCGTCAGGTTATTGAGGTTTGATATTATTTTTATAATATCTCAATACACAAATTATTAATTTAAGTTATCATTTCTGCTAACTTTTATTATTATGGGTAAAATTTCAGCTACAATTGCACTAGATGCCATGAGCGGTGATTTAGGGCCAACGGAAATTATTCGAGCTTTACGTTGGGGGTTTAAGAACCTTAGTCTAGATTGTAATATTGTTCTTGTGGGTAAAGAAGAATTACTAAGAAGACTTCTTAAAAAAGCCAAAATAGATCAGGATAGCCGCCTTAGCATTGTCAATGCATCGCAGGTTATCAACATGGATGAGAAACCCATTCAAAGTATTAAGCAAAAGAAAGATTCATCATTAGTTAGGATGGTTGATCT
The DNA here is from genome assembly GCA_021772565.1 of Opitutales bacterium. Classification (GTDB taxonomy): domain Bacteria; phylum Verrucomicrobiota; class Verrucomicrobiia; order Opitutales; family JAJFLR01; genus JAJFLR01. The sequence continues at coordinate 5,086 of JAJFLR010000103.1, forward strand.
TGTAAAAGTTGGACAATGTAATGCGGCAGTGAGTTGTGGAAATACCGGTAGTCTTATGGCAGCCGGAACTTTAAAACTTCGACCTATGGCAGGATTAGAAAGACCTGCTCTGGCATCAGTCATTCCAAGTAAAGATCATCATTTTGTCCTGATAGACGCCGGTGCAAATCCAACACCTAAACCTGAGCATATTGTTCACAATGCTATTCTTGGAAGTAGGTACTGCCAAGTTGCGCTCAATAGAGATTTTCCAAGAGTAGGTTTATTAAGCAATGGAACAGAAGAGGGTAAGGGCAATGAGCTTACACAAGAATCTTACGAATTATTAAAAAAAGTAGACGGCATAATTAATTTTAATGGATTAGTTGAAGGTCTCCAAATATTTGAAAATAAAGTTGATGTTATTGTTTGTGATGGATTTACCGGTAATATATTATTAAAGGGATGTGAGTCTTTATTTAGTATGGTAAAGGGGTTTTTAAAAGACGAGATTGAGAAAAAAGCCATAAGAAAATTGGGTGCATTATTTTGTAAAGGCGCTTTACTTGAAGTAAAAAAACAACTTAATCCTGACACTTACGGGGGTGCTCCGCTGCTTGGTCTGCGGGGAAATATTTTGAAGGCTCACGGAAATAGTAATCAATATGCAATTATGAATGCAATTCGAATTGCCAGCGAAATTGTTACACAAGATATGAACGCCATGGCATTGGCAGATATTGAAAAAGCTAACGAAATTATTAAATCGAAAAATAAGAACTCATAAACTATCATATTTTCTGTTTATCAATAGATTTTATATTATTAAAATCAAGCAACCTGAGGATTGACAATTAATGCGTGGTATTGTCATTTTAACAAATGCAGACTGATGAATTATACGATAAGTTTGTCCTCAGTAATTATGCTCGAGCACCTATTACGCTAGTAAAAGGTCTCGGTTGTAAAGTTTGGGACGATGCAGGGAATGAATATTTAGATTTTACTTCAGGGATAGCAGTGAATTCATTAGGACATTGTCATTCGGAGTGGATAAATAATTTAGCCAATCAGGCAAAAAATTTAATACATACAAGTAATATTTTTAGAAATGAAAAGCAGGCTATACTTGCTTCAAAACTTGTTGACAAAGCGGGTAATGGAAAAGTTTTTTTCTGTAATAGTGGTACAGAAGCAAATGAATTTTTGATAAAGATTGCAAGATTAGCCGGATACGAAGCTACTGATAAAGAAGCAAAAAAATTTAAAGTTCTAACTGCTAAAAATTCTTTTCATGGTAGGACTTTTGGTGGAATGGCTGCAACACCTCAGGAGAAAATTCAATTTCCATTCAGACCAATGTTGGTCGGTTTTGATCATGGTGAGATTAATGACATTGATAGCTTTGCTTCACTAATTGATGATCAAACTGCTGCAATTTTAATTGAGCCAATTCAGGGGGAAGGAGGAATTCATATTTGCACTGATGCTTTTCTTCAAGATTTAAGAACTCTTTGTGATGAAAAAGAGATACTTCTAATGCTGGATGAAGTACAATGTGGAATATATAGAACAGGTAAATTTTTTGCCTTTGAAAGTTCGGGCATTCAGCCAGATGCAATAGCAATGGCTAAAGGTCTTGGGGGTGGATTTCCCATAGGTGCCGTTTGGCTAAAAGAAAAAATTTCTCAGTTAGTAAAACCGGGAATGCATGGATGCACATTTGGTGGCTCTCCACTTGCATGCACAGCTGCACTTTCTGTTATTGAAATTGTGGAAAAAGAAGGCTTACTAAGTAATGTCAATAACCTGAGTGAGAAATGGCACGCTGGATTTTACAAAGTATTAGAAAAGTTTCCCCAACTTATAAAATCCATAAGAGCCTCCGGATTTTTAGTTGGTGTAGAATTAATCTCGGATATGATGCCGGTAATTAAAAACTTAAGAGAAAACGGACTGCTAACAGTTGGTGCCGGTGGTAATACAATTCGTTTTTTGCCACCTTTTATGGTAACTGAATACGATTTGGATCAATCAATTAATATATTAAATAATTCGCTTTCCAATTTCTAAAGAATAAATTGTTTGTAGTAGATGGGTTCTATATTTAGATAGTTTTATAAAATTTATAATCTAATATTAAATGAAACATTTTTTAAAAGAGACTGATTTCTCAAATTCTGAAATTACTGAAATCTTTTCACTTGCGCAAAACTTTAAACAAAAGAGAAATCGTCATACACCTCCAACTTTAGCAGGACAAAGTTGGGCACTTTTATTTTATAAACGCAGTACCAGAACTCGTGTATCATTTGAAGTTGGTATAAGCGAGTTGGGTGGAAATGTAATTACGTTAGAAAGAGACAGATTGCAGCTCAGTCGAAATGAATCAATGGCTGATACTGCAAAAGTGCTATCTCGTTATTTACATGGATTGATAATTCGGGCAAATGATCATGAGGTTGTAGAAACATTTGCACGTGAAGGAACTATACCTGTTATCAATGCATTGACTGATTTTCTTCATCCCTGTCAAATCTACAGTGATGTATTTTCAATGGCGGAAAAATGGAATGAGAATTCAAGTTTATTGGAGTCAGTTAAGGGGAAGAAAATCGCATTTCTTGGTGATTGTTCTGACAATATGGCTAATAGTTGGATTTTAGCTGGTAAATTATTTGATTTGGAAATTTCGTTTGCCGGTCCAAAGGCATTTGCTCCAGGTAAAAAAATTGATCAACTAATTAAAGAAAATGGTTATACTAACGCATATACTTTTACAGAAGATCCGGAAGAGGCAGTCAAAAATGCTGACATGATTTATACTGACGTTTGGGTGAGTATGGGAAAGGAAGATGAGGCAGATTTAAGAAAAAAGGAAATGCTACCATATCAAGTTACGATGGATCTACTAAAAAATGCAAAACCAGAATCCTTATTTATGCACTGTCTGCCGGCTCATGCAGGTGAAGAAGTCACACAAGAAGTTCTTGATAGCACGAATTCAATAATTTTTGATCAAGCGGAGAATCGCCTACACGTTCAAAAAGCTATCTTGTCTGTGATTTCAGAAGCTTGTCGTTCAAACTAAGATTTATTTAAAATTTCATTAATCCAACGACGGTGAGGGCCGGATATTGGTATTGAATTTAAATTACTCTTTGACTGCCAAAAAAAATGATCAGTTGATTTTATCAATTTTATTAAACTCCGATTGGCTTTAACACGGTAAATATTTTCCATAAATTTTTGATTACTTATTCCCCGTGATTTTTGTACTATGAAATCTTTTTTAGTAAACGTTATTTTTAAATCTTCGATAGTCGGTAGTTCATAGAAATTTGATAATCTGCCACTATTACTACTATAACGATTTAGCAGTAACAAATTTTCGTGAATTAGCCATGCTCTATTTACCTCAAGTTTTACTATCTTCTTTTTTTCTAATTTTGGATATTCATTCTGTGCCGAATATTGGTAAGAATGGCAAAAATCACTTACAGGACAAATACTGCATAACGGTTTAGATTTGATGCAAATTGTCGCTCCCAATTCCATCATAGCTTCATTGTGGCTTCCCGGAAAATTTTCATTTATTATTTTACTAGCTAATGGTTGAAGTAATTTTGGTGCTGTGTTATTTTTATAAACTGTTTTATCCGATGTAAGTCTCGTAAGAATACGCACAATATTTCCATCAACACAGGCTTCTTTAGCATTAAATTGAATACTGGTTACAGCAGCAGCTGTGTACTGACCAATGCCCGGTAGTTTTAGCCAATCATCAGCTACTTTGGGGATAGTTCTAAAACTCAATACTATTTTGGACAGTTTATGTAAATTTCTTGCTCTTGCATAATAGCCCAATCCCTCCCATTGCTTGATAACTTTATTTTCAGATGCTAGAGCGAGAGTTTTAAAATTGGGAAATACTTTTATCCAATTATCGAAATAATTTATTACTGTATTCACTTGAGTTTGCTGCAGCATAAACTCAGAGACTACTGTCTTATATAGAGTAGGGTGATTTCTCCAGGGTAGTTTACGTTTATTTTTTTTAAACCATTGCTGTAGTTTTAAATTAAATTTATCTTTGTTCTTAATAAGTAAAGATTTTGACTCGGATTTTTTCATAACCTCATAAAAGATATTGATCAGATAAAAATTAATTAAATTATTTAAATCTAATGGCAAAGAATTTATTTGGTAACGATGATAGTGATGAACCAAAAAAAATAACTATCTATACTATTAAGCTGGATGATGATCAGATGGATAAACTGAATCATATTTGTGATCAAAAAATCATGGATAAATATGAAGTCGATTATGCTAAATTTGCTTATCGCTCTAAGTACGATAAAATTAATTTGGTTGGATATAAAAGTGGCAAAATAGTTGTTCAAGGTAAAGGAACAGAAGAGTTCGTTCAAAATGTTATTGAAGCAGAAGTTACCGGAGTGCCGGAACTTGGTTATGAAGATATTATACATCCTGAATGGTATGAGGCACATGCCGGACTAGATGAGGCAGGCAAGGGCGACTTGTTTGGCCCATTAGTATCAGCTTGTGTAATAGTAACAAAAACGGATGAGATCAAGAAATGGAGAGAAGCAGGAATTCGCGACAGTAAAAAAATTGCCGACGGTACTGCGTTGAAACTCGAAAAAATTATTAAGAAAACTCCAGGTGTAGTCGTTAAGACAACTTTTTGTAATATGAATAAATATAATCAGTTGATGTCTAAGCCGAATTCAAATTTAAATCTCTTGTTGGCGTGGCATCATGCAAAGTCACTTGAAAACGCATTAAAAGTAAAACGTGTTCCATGGGGTTTATTGGATCAGTTTAGTAAACAGCCACTCGTCCAACGATACTTTAAAGATGATAAGTTTGAACTACGTATGCAGACAAAAGCTGAAGCTGATCCTGTTGTTGCAGCCGCTTCAATAATTGCTAGAGCTGAGTTTCTAAGACAGATGAAATTTTTATCTGATAAATTTGGCGATAAATTATTAAAAGGTGCTTCCGCTGCCGTAAAAAAGCAAGCAGGACAAATTATTAAAAAACTTGGACCGGAATCACTCGGTGATTTTGCAAAACTTCATTTTAAAACAGCAAGAGAAGCGCTTAATTCAAATTAATTCTAAATCAGTTGTACAAAAAATTAAATCAATTTCTATTGAAATATAACTAATTAATAATACAGTTTTACATATAAAAAATTAAATCATTACAAATTTATGAATAATAATGTGCCGATACTTTATATTAAACCAGGTTGCCCATGGTGTAGAGAAGCAACTACTTTTTTCTCGCAGCATGGTGTTGAGTTGGATATTCGTGATGTGAGCAGCAATAAACAAAATATGCAGCGTATGATAGAAATCAGCGGACAGTCACTAACGCCGACATTTGAATTTAATGAATTTGTTGTAGCAGATTTCAGTGTTCAAGAATTTATTGATGAGCTTGAACAAGTTCCGGAAATGAAAAAGCAGTTGGGATTGGGTGCGGTAGAAGACTGGAATTAGATTACAAACTGTTATAATTAATAAATTTAAAATAAATTTTAATCATACTGATTGATAAACTTAGATAGATTGTTTCAAAAAAAGTTAAAACTGGTTTAGTTAATTCTATTCTACATTTTTTGTAACTACCTACCACGATGCTGTAGTTAAGAATTCTTAACAATGAATATTAAATTAAGCCACAGATGAAACACCGATTGAACACAGATTTATTTTTATAAGGTTGATAAGATTGGGAGGATTGGCCGTTGTCTGAATTCAGGTCAAAGCCTAAGTCCACCTTTTCAATGACATGAATTCGTTGTATGTAAGGAGGCATGGGAGAAGCTTCCTGCTGTAATAATTAAATTTGTTCAATCTGTGTTTCATCTGTGGCCAAAAAAATCCTACAAATCAATATGAAATACAATAACCTCAATGATGTAGAAAGTTACCATTTTTGTAATAAATAAAAATTATGTCAGACCAGTTAGAACCAACTATTCTAAATCCTATCCAAAAAAAAATTGTAGGGGCTGCAATTACCGGGTTAGCCTGCTCAGTTATTTTAGCATTAGTAATATTTAGTTTTTTTGCAATCAAGCAAACCGTTGGATTATTTTCTAATATTATTTGGCCGTTAGTAATTTCTGGCATATTAGCTTTGTTATTACGACCTATAGTTTTATTTTCAGAAAAATTTATTAAATTAAGCAGAGTAAAATCAATTATTTTACTTTATGTTTTAGTACTACTCGTCTGTTTCGGTATTACAGCTCTAATTATTCCGATAATAATTGAGCAGATAATAGATTTCACAAAAGTTGTCCCTCAACTCATAGGTAACGCTCGTGAATATATAGACAGTCGTTTAAATATTAATATTCAAGATCTGCAGGAAAAATTATATGATGGACCTCTCATTGAGTATGTAGACTCATTTTATGAGGGAATAAAAAATCTATTATTTTATTTTTTGACAGTGGTTCTGGACTCACTCTCAAAAATTACAAATACTTTTGCCTGGATTGCTGGATTTGCTGTTGTCCCGATTTATTTATTTTATTTTTTAGAAACAAACAGAGATCCATCACGCGATATTGAAAATGAATTATCATTTATAAATTCAAATTTACGGAATGATATTATTTTTTTAATTCGTGAGTTTGTCACTATATTGATCGCATTTTTTAGAGGCCAATTACTCATCGGTCTAATTATGGGATTTCTATTGGCAATGGGTTTTACCTTAGCTGGCTTAAAGTTTGGAATTATACTCGGACTATCAATTGGACTACTAAATGTAGTCCCATACTTTGGTACAATTATTGGATTATTACTAGTACTGCCGATAGCATTTTTTCAACCGGAAGGTGGATTTATACTAGTGGGAATTTCTTTAGGAGTTTTTGTAATTGTTCAAATAATAGAAGGTTACTTATTAACTCCAAAAATTATGGGACGCCAAACCGGCTTGCATCCACTCGTCGTTATTATCGCCATATTCTTTTGGGGAACAGCACTCAATGGATTGCTTGGTATGATACTAGCTATTCCACTGACAGCATTTATAATCGTTGCCTGGCGATTAGTTAAGATTAAGTATTTGGATAATTTAAATACTTCGAAAGCTAAGATAATGCTATGACGTAGAGTTATTGAATGGTATTTAGGATTGAATTTAAATCATAAGTATTGTGTTAATAATATAATAGAGTACAAGTAACTAATTACAATGAAGACACTTGAATCAAACATTCACCGGATCCAATTCAACTTTCATAATAGCCGTAAAAACTTACCTGATACGATTGCCAGAAAACGAGGAGAGTCTAATTTTCTCCGTGCATTTGAAAGAGCATATTTTAAACATTGTCAACAATTTGGAATTGTGGCATCAGAGTTTGCTTTACATAATTTCGGCAGAGCAGATTTAATCTGGATTGCCTGGAACCCATTCGAGGCAGGTGACGAATTTTCCGCAATAGCTCTACATAAAAAATTGCGCCGTCGTAAATTGATAGCATTTGAAGCAAAGCTTAAAGATTGGCGCAAGGGACTTCAACAAGCATTTCGCTATCGGTATTTTGCTGACAAATCAATATTGGTCATGCCTGCTGAATCAGTCAAAACCGCGACTTTAAATATCGAAAGCTTTGAACATTTGCAAATTGGTCTTTGGAGTTTCGACAAATCAACTGAACGCATTAATGAGATATATAGCCCGAATCAAGCTAGGGCTCTGAATAAAAAGGCAAAAGAAAATGCGCTTTCCTTAATCAGTAGTAAGGTCAATTTCAGCAAGATCCGTAAACATTTGGATGCCATATCGTAACGGTTCTAGATGTGAATGATCAGAACGTTTTTGCAAATGCGATTTAGTACATGAGTTCACTTGAATGTAATTCTCTTGAGCCTGATCAACCCATTTGTTGCATTGCCGTATATTTCTTACTACATCGTCTTCAGTAATTGAACTATTAAGATGTGCTATAGCATCCCAAGTCTGAAGTATTTCTTCAGTTTTGTTATCAGGACTCGACCCGTTAGTAATACTGTAAAAGTCATCACTTTCTAATTTATTCATGACCTTAGGCACAATATCTCGGACACGTTGCAGCTCATCAAAGCGAATACTGTTTAATAAAGCACAACTGAGAAATCGTGGAATTGGCTGCTTTCCTCCAGAAATTCTTGGTTCAAATCGATCCATCGAAAAGGATTTTAAATTGCTATACCAACCTGTAGCTCCAGCATCTGCTCCTGCTACTCCTAGAAATGGTGTTAGAATGTCGGAGTAGCCATTAATAACTTCATAACCATTAAGTTTCAGGGAGTGGTTTAAAAGCATCCAACCAGCCAATGTTTGAGAGTCAATTAACTGATTTGTAGTTACTATTGAATCGCGTCTGACTAGTAAATAAAATCCATCAGGTGATTTGTCCAGAAGAGTAATGTCTGTCAGGAAATCTTCGAGTTCCTGTCGATCTCTGAGTGCATCCGCTCCAATTGCAATCGTCGTATAAATTGGACGATCATCACTTAAAGAACTCCAAACAGAACGCGTATTGCGAATAAAGTTTTTAGCCACGACAGCCTCTATTGAGTTTAAAGATTGAGGAATGATGATATTGGGAGCCAAAATATGAGTCACTGGTAAACTTGCCTGGAATCGAAGTGTCGTTTCGAGGTCATTTTGAATTTGCATTTCGGATTCGAGTTGCCCCCGGCGTCGAGCTTCAAAGTAAGAGTATTCATCACTAGTAAGTTTTCCCAATCTAACCCCATCTATTGAAGCAATTAATGTTGCATAATACTGAGGATCAACCATCCGATCAGCGTTTGGGTAATTATTTTTAAAGTGTTCCAGATTCTTTTTCAATCGATCCAGATGATAATCTTTTGGACTTAAAATTGCACCATCTATATAACCACGATCTAACCCTTCGTTAATTTTATCGCCTGTTCCATGACCTTGTTGTGCGTATAATTTCATAATATTTTATCTAAACTTTTAATGAGCTGCTTAATATTCGCGGGGCGTAGCGCTGGTTTCTTTTTCAATAATTGATCAATTAATTTACAAAAGCCTGAATTAAAGCCATTGCGAAAATTTTTCAATTGCTTTGGTGGTTCTCTTACCGCTCTCGATATAGTATTGATAAGATCGTCTCCACTTTTTGCCAAAGGATGTTCCTGAGCTGCATACTCAAAGACCGTTAATGCTGCTGAATATAGATCACTTCGATAATCGAGATTCGAGCGAAAATGTGGATTCGACATTTCAGGTGCCAAATACCGATAAGTTGCGGGTGGGTAACGATTCTGTGCATTGTAAGTTAAGGCTGTATCCACTAAACTGACATAGTTACGATCGAACAAGACTTTCATCTAGTGTGTAACATATAATTTTTGCATCAATTTTTATTTTTTGTAGGGCCTCCGCTTGTCGGAGTGCCTTTATTTGCTGAGTCTCCTTACAAGGCATCGAATAAATTCGAGCCCTACTCTTTGGAGTGCGGCGGCCCTCGGCGTGTGTTGCAGAGGACTTGAAACTAGAGGGTAAGGTAGAGGGATAAACCACTACCTCCCCGTTGTAGCGATGGAGTTAATTCTCCATATTTACCAGTGTGAGTCTTTCTCTCTCTGGGCTACCCCAAAGAGCTTGCCCCTTTCGAGGAATCTTCAAACGTTCTTT
>JAJFLR010000104.1 GCA_021772565.1 Opitutales bacterium
CTTTTTACAAGGCATTCAGCAAGCTGAAGCCCTACATTTGTTTCATTCTGCTAAAACCAGTTCAACTGGATACAGTGCTATGGCAAGACAGGTGGATTGCTTCGTCATTACATTCCTCGCAATGACAATCTACAATCTTAAATTCCCATATCTGTGTTCAATCTGTGTTTCATCTGTGGCCAAAAAAAATCTTACAAATCAATATGTAATACGATAACCTCAATGTGGTAGGTAGTTACTTTTTTTGTTTATCTTTACAATCGGGAAAACATCATGGCGCTGCCCCAGTAAAATGGCATGGCAAAAAATCTTTTCGGATTTTTATTTAAGTTTTTTCGCTCATTATCGAGGTATTCCTTTTGCGCCAGCCAGAGCGCGTCCGGCGCGGTGTTTCCATTTTTATAATAACGGATCAATTGCGGCATCATTGCCACATAGGTTTCACCGGCAGCTTCCCATTGCGTACCCATTACGTTTTTTGCTCCGAGTACAAGAAATGTGCGGGCGACTGAGGAGAGGTCGTTTGAATATAGAGGCCGCGCTCGAGCTGCAGCAGTTGAACAGGCACTCATTACAACCAAATCCGCAGAGAGTATTGTTTGGTTTAGATGAGCTTCCAGCAATTCGCTAACCGTAAGTCTTCCATCTGATCGGTCAAACCAGGATCCTTTCGCCAGCAGCAGCGGAGAATTATACGGATTGTCTTCTGTGAAATCACCGTGTGTGGCAAAGTAAATCAGTTTTGCTACTGAGGCATGACGCCAGAAATTTTTTTCAGTGGCCTGTTTCTCTTTTAATAATTTGCCGGGAAAAATTTCTCGGCATCGGCTTACTTCATCAATGACATCGGGCAAATCACCAAATGTTCTTTTTGATGATGTGGTATTGGGTTTAACGTCAGTAAAGTCACTTCGAAGCAGATATAGGGCATCGTGTTTTTCTTTGGGATTTCCACTCGGCTGGTCTGGTATATTGAGGCTGGGAATAAAAGTGATTGGTGGAGCCGTATCTATTAAAAACCGAGATTTTAAAGGAGCTGTATAATTAATTTCCACAGGCAGTGTGGCAAAACTGATGGACTGAATGGTCAAGTGCGGCGCTATATAGATGCGGTTGTATTCGTTGTTAAGCAGTCCGGGGTTATCCACCAGTATTTTTCTTAATTCATCTCCCAGTTTCAATGTGGTTAACCATTCATTAATGTCGTTGGGATTGCGTTCGAGTCTGCGCGTGACACTATAATCGGATATGTTTTTGCGAAAGTGATGGATCAGCTCCAGTAAACGAGGCGTTGTTGTATTTTGCTCCCTAATTACTTCAAGTGTTCCATCCGGTTTGACAATGAATGTGACCAGTCCTTCGGGGGCAATGAAGTATTCAACATAGAGGCTGTTTTCTTCGGATAAGCGAGCGGTTAGTCCTTCAATCGTTGAGATCGGAAATTTTACAGAGATCGCTTGTGTAATCCATTTTGAGCTTTGAGCAGCGGCTAAGGCTTTGGGGTAATAATTTTCACCCAGATCCAAATAGCCCATTACAATGGATGCGACAAGATGACCATAATCATCGAGGTGCCGTGTAGCCGCTGCATAGTTTCTTTGTTTAAAGAGGGCAGTTTGTTCACGCAGGAGTTTTTGAAAAACTGTTTCACCTTTTCTGAGCGCTTGCAGAAGTTTTTCCGGGGCGGATTTCCGGCGGTATAACTCAATAATTGTGCCGGCTAAAATTGACTGGTGGTTTGTCCGGAGAAGTTTTTTGAACTTTTCACTTTTTTCCAGCGATTCGAGTTGATTGATCAACGAAGACCATAAATCCGGATCAGACGATGCTTTTTCAAGGTGGACTAATACTGCATTGTGCAAAGCCGCGATACCTGTATCAGGGGGGCATTTCCCTTCAATGAAACTACTGTGGATTTCTTTGTAGCTCTCTATTGCCTGCATCTGAAAGGACTGCTTGAAATTGTTTGCATCAATAAAAGAATGGCCGATAAGAAGTGCCATTTCACGGGCCAGATTTGCTTCTGCCATGACAAAGTCGTAATATAATGGCGTTGCCGCGACAAAGCTTTTACCTTTGCTCAAAGCTGCTGATGCCTGAGCAAAATATTTGTCAACAAGTTGGAAGGGTAATTGTTCATCCTGTTGTTCAGGTGGATAAAGTATGACTTTTTGTAGTCTCCGGTGCAGAAAGTGCAAATAAGTTAGACCTCGGTTTAAGTATATTTTGCTGTATGCCTTTTTAGTTAATGTGTCTTTGAGATTCTCCCTGGTCAAAACTTGCTCAGCGGCATTCAGTTCAGCGAGAACTGTTGCGAGTGAAACATCCGGCTGCTGCATTAAAACAACGGCGCGCGTGCGCTTCAGTAGTGATTGAGTTACAGGATCGTCCGGGTATTGGAGTTCGTCGAGATAACGTAATGTTTCGTGAACCTTGTGCGGTAATGGAGGCATTTGAATAATTTTTTGCAGTTCTCCGGCATCGACGGTTTTCTTTTCGATTTTCTGACAGCCAAAAAATAATAGCGTTAGACTTGTCATGATTAGGAGGTGAATTATTAGAAACGTTTTTTTCATTTATTGGCATTTAAATATCAATACTCTTGTTATATTATCGAAATTATTGCCGTTAGAATTTCAGTTATTTTCTAAAATTTTAAATTTTCTTTTAAGGCAATTATTTCGATAATTTTTTTACTTAATTCAGAAGCTTCGGCTGAAGAGTAAATATCAAAAACTTCAGCCAGCGCATCACCGGGTCGGTATTCCGTACGTAACAACGCATTGAGGGCAGCATCATATTTTAAATGCAGTTCTTTAGCGGGAAGGTATTCGTGCGCTGATTTTGAACAGTGAAAGTGTATTTGCTCACCGCTTAGAGGGTCTTCACCTGACGGCCATACGGTCAGGGAGTACTCGCGGTCGGGCTCAAGATTTTTATCAGATAAATCGGAAGGCCAGTTAATCGGTGATGTTACTTCTGCTAGATCGAGATACAATCGATTATTGTCATTGGTGTCATAAAGTAACACGGTGTAGGTTTTACCGGGTTTGTTTTTCCAGATTATCTGTGGGGTTGTATTATTGGTAAGAATCCGCGGAGAGTAAATTTCGACTTCCTGAGTAATTGTAACAGTTCCGTCTGTAATGATTTTGTCATCGGCTCTGAAATAATCGATAGTCTGCTGTAGCGTCGTGGAGAAGGGGCCTGAATATTTTTCCGGCGAATTATCGGAGTCAGATATATTTTTTGAGAAATTCTTTCGCGTTTGAATAATTTCTCCCGGCAGGCTTTGTTTTTCAGAAGAATCAGGGTTGGTGGATTTGAATTTCGGAATAGTGAAACTTACAGAGCCTTTGATCTTTCTGGTTTCTTCGGGGAAATAGATATAGGCTTTTGCTTTGGATGAAAGTGACAGCCGGTCTCCGGCATAGAGTTTGGTGGTCAATTGCAAAGGAACAATATGGCTTTCTCTCAATACAGTTACTTCAGGGCTTTCAATCAAAAGGTATCCGCGAATTTCTTCGCTGAACAAGGCGTTGGTTTCAAATACGAAAAAGCCGAAAAAGTACAAAAAGAGAGGCAGCTTCAGGCGACTGGTCACTTCAAATAAGCTTCGAGTTTTTCCTGAATAAAACGGAAGCGTTCGGCGGCATCCAAAGGTAAATGGAATACCTGTTCTTTAACCGTTCCTTCCGTAGTTTTTTCCTGAATTGTCAGAATGCCTTTGTCGGGATCGCTCCAGGCTTTTATGTCAAATCCGTCGGAGATCGGTTCTTTTTGCCATGCAAGGAAAGCTGTTTCCTCACTGGGAAGAAAACGTTGTGTCTGTACTCCATCAAGCTCGGGAAGTTGGTTGGTTGTTCCGCGCAATGCCGGTTCCTTAAACTCGGCATACTCGATTCTTTTGAGCGGAGTAGATGAAAACTGCATAAAGAAAACCAAAGTCAAAACTGCAGCTATAGCTGTAAATACACCCATGAGAGCTGTCGGGAAGCGGATGATTTTATCACCTTTGTTTTTCACAGAAGTAGAAGACGACTGGTCGATTGCTTTATTAAATTTATCGAGAACTCTATCTATTTCCTGAGGACCGACCTTGGGAGGCGGCTGGCTGATCAGAGCTTCATCTCGAATGATGGTCAAGGCTGTTTCCAGCTTGCAGTATTTTTCGAAAATAGCCTGGTTGTTCGGAACCTGCAATAAACGCTTTAGCTCTTTTTTTTCGCCATCAGAAATATCCCCGTCAACTGCCTTTAGCGTCAGGATATCAATTCTTTCAAGTTCCGTGTTCATATTAAATCTCCGGGTAATTTATTATTTAAAAATATTAATCATCATTATGGACATAATTTAGTGAAATATATTCCTCACAATATGTTATCGCAGGAAGTCGTTGAAGAATTTCAAAAACTTTTGGTTTTCTTTTAAATTTCTTTTGATATGAAAAATTGCCATACGAATATAGCTGATACTTTTATCGTACTTTTTGGCCAGGTTTTCATAGGCATTATCATGCAGATAGAAACGGTCTCGAAAAATAGAACATTTTATTTTGCACTCTTCATATTTTTTTGGATTCTTTTTCACACGATGACAAAATTCTTCAAGCACCTGGTCCAGCAATTTGGATATCTCAGTTCGTTCCGGTTCAGTCAGGCCACAGTTTATTTCCGCCGCTTGTTCACCTATCGATTCTATACGTTGATCGAGACTTTCCTTTAAATATACTTTTTTCGGTTTAACAAAGTCTTGTGCTCTTCTATACCCGATTTTAAATACCAACCTTTTGACATCGGATAAAGTCTTACAGGAATGAATATCTTTTTTTTCTGATGGCTCTTCTTCAGTTTGTTTATAAAGTTGGGCAATAGCTTTCTGAGCGACATCTTCAATTACTTCATTCTTGTTGATTTTTTTGAATATTTCAGCTGCTCCTTTTTTGGCACAGGTAAAAAGAAACTCTTTAATTACGAAATTCCATGTCTCACAATCTCCTTTTTTCAGTTTTTCCAATAAATCTTTTTCATCATAGGCGATGCCGCCATCAGCATTGTCGGCAAAATGTTTTTCGAATAAAAACGGACATATTGAGTTTCGCCGATAACGATATGGGAAAGTGAAATATCGAAAAAGTAACATAACGCTCGTATATAAAGACTGTAGGAAAATTTGTCTACAACCAACTGCCAATAATAATAAATGGAGCCCAATAATAAGGATGTTTATATGCCGTATTATTTATCAGATGAAGCTGTGCCTGACGAATTGCTTCAGCTTTGCTATTTTCACGGTTTTTCAACTTGGAATAAAACGTTGCCATCAGTTGGCTGGTCGATGCGTCATCAATCTGCCAGAGGCTGGCAAGAGCGCTTCGTACTCCGGATTTAATGCATAAGCCGGCTAGTCCCAAAGCCGATCGATCATCGCCAATTGCTGTCTGACAGGCAGAGAGCGTTATCAGGTCTATTGATTCTTCACGAAGTAGAAATGGCTGCATGAGCTCTCCCAACTCGGTAAAATAAATTGCTCCATCATGGGCCAATAAGTATGATTCCGCTGCATTGATGCCGAGCTTTCCATGAGTGGCAATATGTACAATAGAATAAAGATCGGTTTTCATCTGGTCGGCAAAACCTTCAGAAGTAAATGTATCATTTATAAGTTTTTTGCCTGAAAATTCTGCCAATATGGCATCAAGTTCAATAGGAACGTTATTTAACGGGCTGAAGTTATTGATGCCTTCTGAAATACCGCCGGCAATAATTTGTGCACTTTCCTTTTTGAGAACGGTAGGCGCAATCAATGTCAGACCCGGAGAAACAGCCAGAGCATATTTTTCGACAAGAAATTGTCTGCCGTCATGTAAGACTGAAAATGGGATCGACTGCAAAGGGCCGTCGGGAATTATTACCAGCGTATCGATATCGTTCTCCTGCAGGATTAATTCAATGGGTTTGATTATATGCTGATAAAGTTTTTGAGCGGTTGTGAGATATGCATCGTTATTATTTTTGTTTTGCAGATCTGCGCGAAGCTGATTGGCGGCATCCATGAGCTCTTTTCCGGAAATGTTTTCAAATTTATGCGTAAGGCCTGAAGAGAGACTAATAATAATCTCCATTCGTTCCGGCAGCGGAATTATGTATATTACGGCTGTTTTCTTTAAGCCGGGCAGAATAGTATCAATACGAACCTTACTTTTTTCGATTAAACTAAAACAATCTGAACCGATAAAATAATCATCAATTTCATATTGCTTGAAAGATTCGATTACATTTCTTGCCTGTCCTAAAATCTCCTGATTTTGTTCGGGATCGTTGACTTCCTCAGCCTGTTGAAATAAAATGTCCACGTATTCATAATAAAACGGTCCTATAACCTCACGAAAAGAGTTGCCTCCACTTCGGCTATTAAATCCTTTCGATATTTCACTGCGAATTAATCGAAGTTCTTTTTGTGTTTGTTCATAGAGCATTACTGCCTGATTTTGCTGTCCCTGCTTTTGCAAAAGTCGGGCAATTTGCCAGTGCCAGCGAAATAGTCCATGTACATCCTGCATTTTCTGTGATAAAAAAGTTGCTTTCTGTGCCCACTCCATAGCGTTGTCAAATTTTTTTCTTTTTTCCGCAATTTTTGCAGACAGGCCATAAGCATAAGCCAGCATCCGTTCATTTTTTGATTTTTTGAGATAATTCCGTGCCTGCTGTGCCGCTTTGTCAGCAGACTTTAGCAGCTTTTTTTTATCGGATAATGCTGCCAATTCAAAAAAAGTCTCTCCGCAGGAAAGTTGCAGAGTGGCTTTTGTGAAGGTATCAGGTAATTTTTCTGTCATTTGCCATCCTGAAAGAGTTAGGGATTCTGCTTCTTTATATTGTTTGACCAGAAGATTGGCCCGTGCCAGACTGATTTGGACTCTGGCAATGAGTTCCTCATCATTCAGCTCCCTGGCGATTTCCAGACATTTTTTATATTCGCGGCTAGCTTCAAGTATATGTGGGGATAAGGTATAGGGTAGGGCAGAGGAATTTTCTCCTCGATGAATTCCGGCATATTCAATTCTGACAGGACGATAGTAACGTGCAGCAAGTAAATTTCCATAATTGAAAAGTAAGGCCGCTTCAGTCGTTTTATCACCTGCTTTTTTTGCCGGCAATAACGCTTCTTTAATAAAGGACTCGGACTCATTTAATTCACCGGAAGCTAGCAAAGCATTGGCCAGTGATGCTTTAATTCTTATGTGGGTTGTCACCTCCGAGGTTTCTGCGTTCGTAGTAAATAAGGTAAGAGCATTTTTAAATGAATCAATGGCCAAACGTTGTTGTCCCAGTGCGCTGTATGCAGAGCCCAAACCGATAAGTGCGTCTATTTCCGCGTTTTGATTATAATTGATAATGGCATCGTCAACAGCGGTTCTGAATAAATTAACCGATTCGATAAAGTGTCCGGATGAAAAGGCTAAATTGGCTTTTTGCAATTGATTGAGATTCAGGGAGAATTGCTCATTTGGTGTTGTTTCAGCAAAACAGACAACATACAGCAGTATGGAGGCCAGGACTGTTTTTGCCGTCGAGTTTGGAAAAATTATAAAATCAGATTGCAGAGACATAATTAATTATGGGTTGAGAAAATAGACCGGGAGAAAGTTTTGCGGTTGATAGGGGACGCCCCCTTTTCCTTTCATAATAAAACTGTTGGCAAAGGGATCGTGCAATGCACAGGTGTTGAGTAATGAAGTTTCGTTGCTGAGGAGTTCTTCCTGTATCGGAAGCAGGCTGCTAAAGAATTCCACGGTGTTGCGAACATTAACTATACCATTTGAACCTTGCTGAGAAATCGCCGTTATCGAACTATTTCCCAGCGAATAAAGAAATTGCAGATTGAGTGAAATAACGCCTCCATTTCCGGATACGGCATTTGCCGTTAAGCGGCTGTCAGTCATTCCGACAAATCTGGAATTAAATTCTAAATTCCCACCATTATTTCCGGCTTGAGCGGATATTTCGCTCTGCGTTAGCAAAATATCCTTCCCGGCATTGATAAACACTTTTCCTGCGTCACCTTGGTTGGATTGCACGCTGATTTTACTGTTGGTCAAGGCGACGGCATCGGCTTTTTCAATTACGATATTACCGGCAAACCCCGTATTGGCTGAACTGGAAATAGCGCTGTTTTCAGTCAGCGTTATTGTTGAATTTCCATTAACGGTTATCAGCCCGGCGTTTCCTGTGCTGGAGGCTGAGGTCGTAATATTACTTGAGTTAGCCAGTTCGAGTAGCCCGGTATTCAAATTAATTTCTCCACCGTTTGCCTCTGACCTGGATTGACTGTTGATCTCGCCTCGATTCAGCACACGAATTGCCTGAGCATTTAATTGAATATCTCCGGCTTTTTTACCTTGTGCAAAATTAAATCGATCCTGTAGCGCTTCGGTAGTTATTCCTGTATTAAGGAAAGTTCCCTTGTCATCGATTAGAATTGAGTCAGCCTGAACATTAACTAATCCTCCGAGTCCCTCACCGGTTGTTAAGCTCGTAATAGTAGCTCCTGCAAATATGCTTAACTCGCCGGTATTGATATCGATGCGACCGGCATCTCCGCCATTACCTAAAGTGGCCGAACTTGACGTCCGAATGCCTGTTGTGGCAAAGGTGTTTTGACCGTCTATGATCAACGTGCCGCCTTGATTGTTTATCTTGATATTGCCGGCAGCACCAGGGTTATTTGTGGTGGCGCTGATCACACCTGCCTGAAGCAAAGTTATGGCTTTCGATGTTATCTCTATATCTCCTCCTTTTCCACTTGACCCGGAATTGATATTAATACTTTCACTCAATAATCCGGTGTCAATAGTGGACTGATTGCCGCCGCCATCAATGGTAAGGGTATCGCTGGTAAGAGTAATTTTTCCGCTATCTCCAAGGCTGTTCGTATTCGAAGTGATACGGGCTTCATTTAGTAAATTAACATTTTTTGCCGTAATGGTTATATCGCCACTTTTGCCGTTGGCGCCAACTCTGAAAGGGTCTCTACTGCCGGTTGAGATACGTGTAATCTGTCCTTGTGAAAACTGTCCATCCATGACAAGGTCGCCGTTGGGAATGGTTATGTCAATATCGCCTCCATTACCAAGGTAATTTGTGTCTGCATCGATAAACCCGCCATTGGCTATATTTAGATTTCCATTAGTAATAGTAACATCAATCTTACCGCTGTCGTTTTGATTGTCTGTTGAGGACTTGATGGAGGCATTATTAATTAACATACTTCCGGCAGTTATGGATATATCGCCGGCGTTTCCTCCTTCAAAATTACTGGCTGATCTTGCCGATATTACTGTCTGATCCGTAATCTCAATTCTGTCTGAATTCAGGGTAATGCGTCCTGCATTTCCCAGGCCAAATGAACTGCTTTCCACAGAAACATTGTTATTGAAAAATGACTCTTTTGCATTGACTTCAATATTTCCGCCTATTCCCGGAAAACTTGAACTGTAGGTTGATGTGAATATTCCTGTAAATGCATTGGCATTACCATCGATACTGAACTTTTCTGTATCGATAAATATAGAACCGGAGTTTCCGGCGCCAAATGTTTCTGATGAAACGAATCCTCCCGGCAGCATGGCGATTTCAGATGCTTGTATACGCATGTCGCCTGCTGTTCCGGTAGCGGATCTGCCAACATCGTTCTGGATAGTTCCATTATCGAGGAGTAACTTTCCACTCAGCTTGATATCAGTAATGCCTCCTGTTCCGGCACCCGTTACACTATTAAACACGGCAGAGCTTTCTTTAATAGTCAGATTATTTCCGCGAACCGTTATTTTTCCGGCATTATCACCACTGACACTGGCTCTCGATCCGCCTGCAATTTCTACATTTGCCAAGCTGTTAAAATTAGAAGTATCCCATAAGGCAATAGGCAATTGCCCGGTAGAACTAACAGCTGCAACTCTAATATGCCCATTGGGCGCGGTTAATCTTGCATTATTTCCAATTGAGATATCGCCGCCTGCTATCGTGAGATTTTTCTCGGAATTGACGGTTAAATTAGCGCCATCAAACGTAATAGTTCCTGGATTTGATTTGAGAAATCCAAATGAAACGGGGTCGGCAATAGCCAATAGCGGCGCATTTCCCGACTGTTCAAAAGTTTTGTTTTCCTGAAAAAGGACTACCTCTGCCGTAGTGGCGGAAAAATTACCATCCACATCAATTTCGGCATTGGCACCAAAAACAATACCGTCTGGATTAATAAGGTAGAGGTTGGCATTTGGGATTGTAGAACGTATCGTACCATCAATTTGGGAAACAGTTCCTCCGGTTACTCTGGAAAAGATATGTGCAATTTCTCCTGAGCCGGAAAAAGTTGCCCTTTCGCCTGTTGCGAGATTGAAGGTTTGAAAACTGTGAAATAGACCGTTGCCGCTGCGCTGTCCCAGGTTCTCGGTAATCGCAAATTCCGGACCGGTCAGACTGGCAGCAGTCCCAAGTGTGCCGTCGGTAACAACGTCACCCCGAAGCGGTAAGAGTAAAATCCCTACTGTGAAGAATATTGTAATTAAGTTTTTCATAAATGGTTAGAACGCCCAAAGAGTAGCTGAAAAGTGAAATCCATCATCCTGGATATCTTTGTTGGATATATTATTATCTCTGAAACTGTGTCCCCAAAAAAGATTAAGATTCAAGTGCTTTTGTGTATTAAGTATGAACCCGGCCCCAATACTTGAAATGTCGTCAAAACTTTGATTTGTGGCTTCTTCACCTAAATTATCAGCTAGTCCAAAATCAGCAAAAGGCACGAAACGCAATAACGGCACTCCGTCTTTTTGTTTTAATATTGGAATTCTGACTTCCATTGATGCCGCGATTCCACGATCCCGCACCAATGTATTTTCGCGATAACCGCGCACTGTATGCATACCGCCAACAGCCATCTGCTCTAAAGACAGCAGTCGGTCATCAGTCCATTGTCCCTGCATTTTAAAAGCTATTTCAGTGGATGTATTTTTCACACGGGAAAGATAAAAAAATTGAGCAGAAATCTTTGTGAAGGTTGCATCCCGGACGGGGTCTGCCAAAGTCGCATTAAACAAATTAAGTCCTTGGGTTATTCCGACTCCAATCGACCAGGAACTCTGATCATTTCGTTGAGCATAATGACCTGCAAAATCCAATGTGGAGACACTTTGTTTTCCATTGTCGCTTCCTGTGGAAAAGGAAAACGGCTGGCCCAGAAGAAATGACTCACTTTTCTTGCGTCGCCCTGTAATGGAAAAGGAAAGCTCTTTATTTGGATTTTGAATTACAGGCAAACGGAGCGAAACACCAAGATTTTTGAAACGACTGGCAATGTCTAAATCCTCAAATGTTTCCTCAATTACTGAAGAGCTGGACTGTGAGTAATGCAACCCAAGCTCCAAATTATTTGGCGCCAGTGGTAAATGATATTCTGCCGAAAAGTCGTCGGCTTCAAAATAATCGATTCCGTTGTTCCCGTCACGCGCAAAACCATAGCTGAAATATGCCCTGTCATAACGTCCGGTAAGGCTTTCACTGCGCAGTAGTAATTCAGCCTGCTCGCCACCGGTGGAGGGAGAACGTTGATTATGTATTCGCAGACCGGCATTAAATCGCTTGTTTTCCCTTATTTTAACATTAAGAAGAGCCTCACCCGGCAATGCCCCGGGGTATAATTCAGCATTGATACGATCTAACGGATAGTGAATGCGCCAGTAACGCAACGTGTCGTTGATTTGATTTATGTTGAGTGGATTTCCTCCGTTTTTTTGCAAACGTTTTTTGTAAAAACTTTCATTTATTATTTCAGCACCATCAATTTGAATTTCACTTATTTTTCCTTCGATTATGTTAAAACAGATAATTCCATTTTCAGGAGATTGACTTTCCAGAATTGCACCGGAATTCACATACCCTTTTTCTACATAAAATCGAGTCAGCACAAGACGTGCTTCTTCCAGTTCCCAAGTCTCCAGTTGTCTGTTAGTGTATCGTGAGAGAATCGAAGATAATTTGTCGTCTGAAAAGGTGATATTTCCATTGAAGCAAAACTCATTTATTTCTATAATATTAACTTTTGCGAACAACTCAAAGTGAGCTTGAAAACAAGCGAGTAATATGAGAATAATTCTGAAAGAATATGATTTGCTGAGAGACATGTTATTACAAATATTAGAATATTACATATAAAGTGAAGGTCAATTGAGTCTATGAAGTCAATTTCAATTTAAAAAACCAATTATTAACCGATTGAAAATTTCGCACAATATATATTATGTCTAATTCCTGTAGATTCTATTTACTGCTGCAGGTAATGGTCCTGCTGCAACTAATTTCTTTCTGGCTGAATCGACCATAAGATTTAAACCTTCTAAAGTTCGTGCTCCCAGTAATATCTGGTCACCGGGTTCAGAAAAAACAACTTCATCAATAGTAAAGGATTTAGCAACACGTAGAATAGCAAATCCCACACTTCTTGTAATGATTTCCCCATTAGCCATAATAAATCTCATATCCTTTTTTTCTCGAATAACTCCGATTTTCTCCAAAGTTTTGGCAGGAATCCATGTATATTCACTACCCGTATCAACCAAAGCTTTCGGAATTCGAACTGTTTTTTTTCGATTTATATGATTTTCTACCCTGCATCCTATGTAAAATGTTCCCATGTATTTAAATTACTAAGATAAATAATAAATTCAATTCATTTCTGAAATTTAAGAATTACTAAGCAAATATCGAAATCTTAACTAAATCATCACTTGACCCAATAATTATTATTTATAGAAGTTAAGCTTAACATGGTTCTCATCATAGATAACTACGATTCTTTTACTTATAATATCGCTCAATATATCGGTGAATTAAGTTCACGACCTATTGTACGTCGAAATAACGAAATAACAGCATCAGAAGCTAAAGAACTAAATCCGAGTCATTTGATTATTTCTCCAGGTCCCTGCACTCCAAATGAAACTGGAAATTCTTTAGAAATAATAGAACAGTTCAGTAATTTTAAACCCATATTGGGTGTTTGTCTTGGCCATCAATGCATTGGACAATATTTTGGAGGAATCATAAAAAAGGCAGATAAAATAATGCATGGTAAGACGTCTCCTATTCAACATTTTAATGATCCTTTATTTAGAGAATTGCCTAATCCGTTCGATGCTACCCGATACCATAGTCTAATTCTTGAAAGAGAAACATTGCCTGATTGTTTAGATGTAATAGCCGAAACTAAAGAAAATGAGATTATGGGGGTTAAACATAAAAATTTTCCAATATGGGGAATCCAGTTTCACCCTGAATCGCTTGAGACTCCTTCGGGAATAAAAATTTTGCAAAATTTCTTAAATGCTCAATGATTTTTTTTTACTGTTTTAATTGTATGCTAAATTCATTAACAAATTAACTTTCTCCCAATAATTAATTATGAGATGCCCCCGATGTACAACTAAAGACACCAAGGTTATCGACTCGAGAATCTCAAAAAATGAACTCTCTATTCGTCGACGCAGACAATGTGTAAAATGTGAATATAGATTTAACACTATCGAAGAAGTTATTAGAGATGATATTGTTGTAATTAAGCGGGATGGACGCAGGGAAAGTTTTGATAGAAGTAAAATTTTGGCTGGAATCCGAAGAGCTTGTGAAAAACGTCCTATTGACCTGGAACAAATTGACATGCTAATTTCTGATATTATGAATGCAATTGAGTCTGAATTTGACTACGAAATGCCGAGTCAGGCTATAGGTGAAAATATAATGACACGATTAAAAAATATTGATCATATTGCTTATGTAAGATTTGCCAGCGTTTATAAAGACTTTCGCGATCTAGCCGATTTGGAAAACGAGATTTCAAGCTTAAAACAAAAAAATGAGAGATAAAAGTTTTGATAAGCTAACCAAGTTGCACTATCTGCAGCAACTTTTCTCACCGATAACAGGCAATGACCCGTATATGGTGGATCAATTAAAAAAAGCTATCGAGTTTTCAGTTACCGGATCAATCGATGAATCAGCAGATATGAAAAATTTTGCTGATGCGGCTATGGAACTTTTTGAAAAATATCGCACCCCCGATCAATCATTTAAATATTTTCATCTTGATTTAAATAACCGTTTGTTTGATCCCCTTTGGTTTCAAAACGATTTACATAAAGCGCTCAAGATTCTCTCTGGTTATAATGCTGCATTTTTATGTATCACTGGATTAAGAAAATCATTATCACCAAAAGGAAAATATTGGACCCGTCGAACTGAAAAGCGCTATGAAAAAACTTTAGACTTCATCGATGAATTTGCTGCAAAATGGTCTACTAAAAATACTAAGCTAACTATAATTTGTGTTTAAACTATGTCAGATAAAACATTATTTGAAAAAATTATTGCTCGAGATATTCCAGCCAAGATTGAATATGAGGATGATCTGTGTATTGCAATAAACGACATTAATCCTCAAGCTCCAATTCATCTTCTTGTAATCCCCAAAAATGTAATAACGAGAATTGGTGAGGCCAATGACACTGATCAAAATCTACTCGGACACTTATTACTAACCGCAAGAAATCTAGCCGGTGAATTAAAATTATCAGACGGCTATAGAATCATAATCAATAATGGCCCGCATGGTGGTGAAAGCGTGCCCCACTTACATGTTCATCTTCTAGGAGGTCGCCAGTTAACCTGGCCGCCGGGTTAATGTAACAGCCCTTCCAAAAATCCTAATCCGGCAAAAGCTATAACATTTTTGTCATTGCGAGATCACGAATGTGAGCGTGGCAATCAATGTAGATAGAAGAATAGTCATAGATCGCCGCGTCGCGTTGCTCCTCGCGATGACAAAATAATTATATATTCCTTGCTAAATATGTCAGGACTTTAGAATTGAGTTTCTAATCCTAATTTAAAAAAAATAATCGGGATATAAAAATTGGTTACAAAGAAGTATTGTGACTCTATAAAAATTACTTAGTTATTGATTTTAGTGAATAAACTTCTTTGGCAGAATCAAATTTTTCCTATCGTTGTTATACCGTTAACAATATTATTGTATGTTGTCGCATTCCCAAATTTTAATATACCTGAATCAGCATTTATTTTTGCAATACCATTCATAGTCTGGTTGTTGTTTAAAAAACCAACCAGATTAACAATTATTATATCTGCTCAAATTGTCGGATTTTCAACATGGCTAATTCTTTTATGGTGGCTCCGTCATGTTACCTATATCGGAACAATTCTATTATCATTTACCATAGGTTTATTTTGGACAGTTTGGATATTAACAGCTTCCTGGATTATTCCGCGAATAAAGGGACAACTATTTCATATAAGAATATTGGGATTGCTTAGTATAAGTGGCAGTTGGGTTTTACTGGAATGGTTACGTACTTTTATCTTTTCAGGATTCCCCTGGTTGCCGTTAGCTGCCAGTCAGTGGGAGCGCCCCGCATTATTACAACTCTGCTCTTATACAGGGTTCTACGGCGTTTCATTTGTTATCATTTTTTTCAATCTGGGTATGGCATTTTATATCTATCATTTAATTGCCGGTGAAAAGCGAAAACATTGGTACCAAAGAATCTGTCCGGAGTTTTACTGTGCCCTTGCCCTACTTTTTATCTCATTTAGTTTTATTCTTAAACCGGGATATTTTAAACAGAATAGAAAAAATATTTTTCGAGCTGGTGTCGTGCAGCCCTATATCACCCAACCCTTAAAATGGGATAAAACTGAAGCAAAAAATATTCTTAATATTTTGGAGCGATTCAGTAACTTTGCTGCTATCCTTGAACCTGATATAATTCTGTGGCCTGAATCTACTACACCTTGGCCAATAAATGGTGAGAAAAATTTGCTAATCTGGATGCAGTCACTAACTGATAAACTCAAGACACCATTCTTGATGGGTAATATGGCAAAAGAAAAAACTGTTTGGCGAAATACTATCACCTCTATTTCACCAGTCACAGGACTTACAGATAACTACTACTCAAAAAGAAAATTAGTCCCTTTTGGAGAGTACAATCCTGTTAAAAATTATATTCCATTTATTGATAAATTTGTGCCGTTGGAAGGTGAATTCAAGGCCGGCAAAAAAACAGAGTTACTTTCAGTCAAAATCAATGATGTGGTCTATCAAGTTGGTCCTCTTGTCTGCTATGAGGATATTTTCCCATCACTATCGAGAGAAAATATTTTAGCAGGTGCTGACTTTCAATTTGTTGCTACAAATAATGCCTGGTATGGAGAGGAAGCCGGAGCCTATCAACATGCTGCTCACTCTGTACTCAGAGCAGTAGAAACAAGAAGGCCGGTTTTAAGATGCGGCAACAGTGGCTGGAGTGGCTGGATTGATGAATACGGTAATATTCGTCATGTTGTCACTGATGATAAAAATGGCATCTACTTTCGAGGCGTTGATGTAATGAGTGTTAGCCGTGATGAAAAATTACTGAACTCCCAATCAGTATATATACGCTACGGCAATTGGTTTGTTTTGCTTTGTGCCATAATAACTACTTCAGCAATAATAATTATCAGAGTGAACCCTCACGAACTAAATCGATCTACAAACTAAACTATCCGAAATAAATGAAACATGTTGTATTAAACGTATTTAGTAGAAATTTAAATTGTAATCTAATAGCGATTTATAATGAATTTACATTCTCTGACTTAAACTTCATTTCGGTACCGAATTGAAAACGATTTCTACAAATTTCTGATGGCAAATTCTCTAACTAAATCAATCTACAAATTAAAATTTCCAATTTCTAATTTCAAAATTATATATTGCTAAATAACTAAAAATTTAATCCTATCCAGCTGTGACTACCATTAACGAGATACCAGAAGAAGAACTTAAAAAATCCAGAGAGATTTTTAAAGAATTCATCATTAAAAAAAAATTGCGTGTAACCAACCAACGCTTAGCAATTTTTGAAGCTGCTTTTAATCAAGTTGAACATTTTACGGCTGACGACCTATTAGAAAAATCACGTAAAATTGATCGGACAATTTCCAGAGCAACTGTCTATAGAACTTTACCTATTTTAACTGAAAGTTCCTTACTCAAAGAAATTGATATCGGCAAAGATTTTAAATATTATTTGCTCAACTATAATCAAAAAACGGAACACGCTCAGGTCATTTGTCTAGACTGTGATAAAATTCATGAACTCGACGCACCCTTCATGGAATGGTACGCTGACAGCATTGCTCAAAAATTAGGACTCATTCCAGAATCTCAAAGACTGCAAGTCAGCGCACGCTGCCAAAAATTATCTGAACAAGGCCAATGCCCGAATTTAGATAAACGAGCTGTTTGAATAGTCAAAAGATTCAAATTTAATAATTCTCGACTGTAAAATTGGTAGGGACGACTGTCTCAGTCGTCCGCGATTTCACTAACCTCAATTAACCCACGGATGCCTCAGCCTGCCGCGCCGAAGTGATATACGAAGGTTGGGAGATGTATCTCTACCAAAATTCTTTTTGATACCGAATTGAAACGACATCTAGCAATTTATTTTTGCTTACGCTATAATTTTTTAACTCCAAAGGAGTTGTGGCATGTAGTCGTGGGTAAACATTTGTATAGCATCTGCCATAAGAAATTGGTAGATGTCGTTTTCAACTCGGTACCGAAATAAGTCAGTCTATGAAATTAATAGACGTAAGTCAGATGGATTGCCACACTCTGCTTTGGCAGAGCTCGCAATGACAATTTAGGTTTT
>JAJFLR010000105.1 GCA_021772565.1 Opitutales bacterium
TCAAATTATATTTGTAGGGCTCGAACTTGTTCGATGCCTTGTCCGTAGACTCAGCAATTAAAGGCACTCCGACAAGCGGAGGCCCTACAATAAATACAAAAATATTATAAGTTATAGACTGTTTGGTGGACACCACTAGCAAGCTATCCTTCTGTCGGTCGATCTCATCCTGAGCATCAAAGAGCTTTCGACGAAGTTCAGTGCGCTTTCTGTCCATATTCTTGATCTTACGCTGTTGAGTGATCTTGTCCTCGAGTTTGGCGATTTTGCGAAATTCGGTCTTAAGTTGCTTAATTTCAATATCAAATTCCTTGACCTGAATTTCAAGACTACGCTTTTGGTCATCTGCCCAACGATCCAGCTTCTCCATTTCTTCTTCGAAGAATGTGGCATTGCGCTCAGAAATGTTTTCTAACAACTGCTTCTTTCGTTCCTGGTAAACGACATTTATTCCTTCCTCAGAAACACCGCTTGCAAAACTGATGCTGGCGAGAAGATTGAAGAGCCTGCGTGTAGCTTCCGCATCAATTTCCTGTCCATCATCCGTGATAGCTATGGCAAGAATATAGTCTTCCGTTTCAAGCGCGGTGACAGACAGCACACGAATGGTAAGCGTTCCGGCCTTACCTATAAGGGTTTCAACAATTGAGATATTCACCGATGCGCCGGTATAATCAAAGGTTAGTTCTGCATCTTCAGTCGGTAATTCTTTAGCCTGTGCTAAGAGAGATTGGGCAAGTGGATGTTGTAAACGATAATGGTGGCCAATGCTGTCCTGACGTTTCAAGGTATAGTTTCCTTCACTAGCTTCCGGAATCGGAGATTGGGTAAGTTTAAATGTGAGCGACGTTTCATCAAATACTGCTTGTTCATCCAGCATATAACAGGATGTATCCCAGAGAAGCGATTCGTAGCGGTTTAGTGAAGCAGTTGCCTCCTTCTTGTAAACATGGAGTTTTTCGGCAACTTCGGTATCGAAATTTTCCAGCAATTTTTGCCGTGCAGAACGCAGATTTGCATCGATTTCCACACTCATCTCCTTTTGCAATGTGTCGAATGAGGCCTGGATTTCTTCTTGATTACAAATCAGGCCTGCGGAGATAATCGCTGACTTTTTCGTAAAGGACTTCCTCCTCGCTGGAAGGAATAAACTCTTGAGTATAGGCTTTTCGTTTTGTGTAGCGGATATATTCAAGTACCTGCCGCCGTAAAGTGCGTTTACAGACCTGACGAAGCCGACTCTTTAATTCATCAAAACTGTCATCATTGCCAAGCCGGGAAAATTGAGAACGAAAGCTCTTCAAATCACCAAATGTATGCTCGTCGATAAAACTGACTAATCCATATAATTCGAGTAGCGAATTTTGTAGTGGCGTAGCAGTGAGAAGAAGTTTGGGCGAATGCGATAAGGCGTCCTTTAATTCACGAGCGATCTTATTTCCTGTCTTGTAAACATTCCGTAGGCGATGCGCTTCATCGAAAACAACTATATCCCAATCAATGGCTTTTAAATATTCCGCCTTGTTACGAGCAAAATGGTAGGAACATATAACAATCTCCGCCACATCAAATGGATTTCGATCACCTGCTTTGATCGACTGATTGAAAGACCTTGCTTCCAGAATTTTCGATGGCAAATAAAATTTGTCCATTAACTCCTGACTCCATTGTTTTCTAAGGCTGGTTGGAAGAATGATAAGAATTTTTCGCTTACGCTCTGCCCATTTTTGGGAAAGCACAATACCGGACTCAATAGTCTTACCAAGACCCACTTCATCGGCGAGAACTGCACCTTTGGAGAGCGGCGATCGAAAAGCAAATAAGGTAGCATCAACCTGATGCGGATTAAGATCAACTTGAGAATCCATTAAAGTCGCCGTGAAGCGTTCGACACTATCAGAAGGACAGCGGCGAAGTAACTCATAAGCATAAAGCTTTGCATGGTAATCAGTGATCATGGAACAATTAGATGTTTAGTCTCATATATTAATATTAAAAAGAATTCTCAACACCTCCCATAATACTGTCAACACCCCATAACTATGCTTCGCCAGAACTTGCGTTATTACCGTTTGGCATAATTTAATACGTAACAAATTATCTAAAAATAGTAATAATTAAACTATTCTGAATTTAGGTAAATCCTGTCCATCTATAATACCAACCGGTTTATTATTCTTATCAACAACTACTAAATCATTAATATTATATTTTTCAAAAAACCTCAAAGCATCGACAGCCAAATTGTTAAAGCCAACAGTTTTGGGGTTTGTTGTCATTAGTTTTTTTACCGGTTGTCCCATAAAATCTCCTCCGGCCAATGCACACCGCCGAAAATCTCCATCACTAAAAACACCTTTTAGTTTTCCTGATTTTGTATCAGTTAAAGCAATAGTTCCACATTTTGCTTTAGATATCTCAATAATCGCTTCTTGAACTGTGCAGGTTTCTGGAAGTGTTGCAAATTTCTCACCCGTACGCGTAATCTCACCAACTCTTAATAATAGAAATTTTCCCAAGCTGCCTGATGGATGGAGTTTTGCAAAATCTTCACGAGTAAAACCCCGAACTTCTAAATATGTCATTGCAATGGCATCACCGAGTGCGAGTGCAGCTGCAGCACTGGCCGTTGGTGCCAGGTTTAATGGACAAGCTTCTTTATCAAAATGAAAAAGCAGCGAATGATCACAATTCTTTGCCAAATCAGAATGGGCATCCGAGGTAATCGCAACCGTTCTCACAGTAAGTCTCTTTAATGGCATAAGCAGTCTAGTCAGTTCTTCTGTCTGTCCGCTATTACTGATTAAAAAAGCTAAATCATTTTTTGAACAAATTCCCAAATCACCATGCAATGCTTGAACTGGATCAAGATAACATGCCTGAACCCCCGTGCTATTAAAAGTGCCAGCCAGTTTCTGGCAAATCGGTGAATTTTTCCCAACACCTGTAAAAATTAGTTTTTTTCCAACTTCTACAGTATTATGAATCGCCTCAATAATAGTAACAAAACTATCATCCAAATTGTCTGCAGTATTTTGAATGGCTGCAATTTCTAATTCGAGACATTTTCTTGCTTTGTCCAACAGTGATGATTTATCTGAAATCATTAATATTTTTAGAAATTTTAATTTATAATTTGAACTTACTGAACTTGCGTATATATAAAAAGATAATACTTCAAATGAAAAGTCTTGGTCTCTATTTTATCTTATCAATATTAGCAATCCTTTCCGGTTGTAAGGAAAACTCTATCAATGTAATTGATGAAACTGAGGAACCCCATTACCGCCGCGGACAAAGCCTATTACGAGATGGACGAGATAAAGATGCGCTTGAGGCATTTTTAAAAGTTATTGATAAGAGAAAAGATGCTGCTGAATCCCATGTCGAAGCCGGACGTATTCACATGGATCATTTTAATGATTCAATTAATGCCATTTATCATTTTCAAAAATATCTGGAAATCAAACCAGATTCAAGACAGGCAGAACTTTTGAAACAATTAATTCGAACTGCCCAAAAAAAATATGTGAAAAGTCTACCCGGATATTTTTTTGAAAGTAAGGCTGACCAGGCTTCAATTGATGAAACTGTAATGAAGTTAAAAGCAGAAAATGAAAAATTAAAAATTCAATTAGTAACGATCAAAGACAAGCTGAAAAAAAAGGCATTGGATTATAACCGTTTAAAAAATAAAATAGAATCTGCAGCATCCAGGAAAGCAAAAAACAAAGACAAAAAAAAGCCGGATTCTCAATCTGATAGTACTGTTGAATCGAATACAGAAACCCCACCTTTTTACTTTGTCGTAACAGGAGATACATTGAGCAAGATTAGTTCAAAAGTTTATGGCACAACATCCCGTTGGAGAGAAATTTTCAAAGCCAATTCTGACCAACTTGAAAATCCGCATGATCTGAAAATTGGCCAGAAACTTAAAATCCCTTAGTGTAATTGTCAGTCACTGGATGCCAAACTGCAAATTCACAGAAGACGACAGTTCATTCCATTTTCCAATTCACTATTCATAATTCATAATTCATAATTCAATAACAAGTGCCCTACTTTGACTATAATGCTACGACTCCACTTTACCCTGAGGTAAAAGAAACGTGGTTAGATACAGTTAACAATAACTGGCAAAATCCATCAAGCCCTTATCAAAGTGCCGCACGTGTTAAAAATTTATTAGAAGATTGTCGTCAATATTTAGCGGATGTTTTTCAGTGTAAAAAAGAGCATGTCATATTCAATTCAGGTGCAACTGAAGGAAATAACGCTATACTACATCATATATTAACGCATTCGAATGAAAGTGAAAAAGTAATTATTTCAGCAATTGAACACCCTAGTGTTATTGAAACAGCAAAAAAACTTTTCCCCAATAGATTTGAATTATTACCAGTTGATAATAATGGTGTGGTTAAATTGGAAATTTTAGAAAAATTAATAAAGAAAAATAAAATTTGCCTTGTTTCAGTAATGGCTGCCAACAACGAATGTGGTGCAATTCAGCCATGGCAAGATGTCCAGTCAACTTGCCAAAAAGCAAATATTGCTTATCATTGCGATGCATCACAAGCGATAGGGAAAATACAGTGTGACAATTTATTTAATAGTGATTTTGTAACTGGTTCAGCACATAAATTTGGAGGTCCAAAAGGTGTAGGATTTTTAGTACTTGGCAATGATTCATGCAATTTCAATTCACTTATCGGAGGTGCTCAAGAAATGGGACATAGAAGTGGTACAGAAAACTTAGCTGCAATTAAAGGAATGATTACTGCATTGAAATGTAGTCTGAAAAATTTCGACATAAAAAAGGAAAATCTGCAGATAAATCTAAAAAAATTCATTGATGCGATTACTAAAAAAATTCCCGGACTTAATATTATTGGAAATCAAAACAATCGTCTGCCCAATACAGTAATGGCAATTATGCCAAATTTTGAAAATATCAGATGGGTACTTAATCTCGATAAACTCGGATTTCAGATATCGACCGGCTCCGCTTGTGCAACAGGAAAGAATGTACCGTCACACGTGCTGGCAGCAATAGGCTACAGCAATGATGAAATTAAACGCTCAGTTAGAATTAGCGGAGGGTGGAATAATTCAAATGAAGATTGGTCACAATTAGCCAACGCTTTTGAGAAGGTATCTGAAAATCTCAAAAACAGCCCAAAAACAACTATAGTTATTCCATGATAAATTTAAGTTTTATTTTAAGAACTACAAAAAAAAGTGGAAAATGTTATTACGGCAAAACTCTCAAAAAACTCGAAAAATATATTTCCATATTAATTATTTGTGCTCTTGGAGTGCATTGCGGTTAATGTCCAAATTTCATAACTGAGTTTATCTCTGTACTAAAAATCTAAATGCGCTTAAGTTCTATATCACTTCAAAACTTCAGAAATATTGAGTTTGCCGCAATTGATTTTAAGGAAAACAGGCATTTTCTAGTTGGTAATAACGGAGTGGGAAAAACAAATTTACTGGAAGCAATTGGATACATTACTGCACTCAGATCATTTCGAACTTCCCAGTATAAAAAACTGATTCGATGGAATCAGACTGAAACTAAAATACGTTATTGTTTTGAAGAAAATAATTGTAAAAGTGAAATCGTTTTACGACTCCATGCAAAAGGTAAAGAGCTTTTTTTAAATGGTGAAAAAGTATTACGCTTTGCAGATTTTGTAGGTAATTTTCCTACTGTCGCATTATCCTCACACGATATATTATTACTAAGAGGATCACCACAAATTCGAAGAAGATTTATCGACATGACATTAACTGCAAATAATCCTGTCTATTTTGAAGCAATCAGAAAATATTATATCGGTCTTCAAAGTAGAAATAATTTATTAAAAAAGGATGCTGACGATTCTGAACTGGAGTCATTTGAAATTTCGTTAGCTCCATTTGCAAAAATAATTTTTGAGCAACGCGTAAATGCATTGGACGAACTGAACAAATTATTCTCGGAATCTTATAATAAAATTGGATCGGATTTGGAAATACCTACTTTAAAGTATAAACCAAGTCTTGAAAGTTTTACTGAAGAGGCAATTCACTCAGTGTGGAAAGAGAATAGAAAACGCGATAGAATATTAAAAACAACTGAAAAGGGACCCCATCGTGATGATTTTATTTTTCAGATTTTCAATCGTGAGGCTAAAGACTATGGCTCTGAGGGGCAGCAAAGAAGTTTGGTTATTTCTCTTCGTATGGCTCAGATTAATTGGTTTAAAAACTGTTCGAATACACAACCGGTTTTACTGGCAGATGATATTTTGGGAGAACTTGATAGTGAGAGAAGAGAAAAATTCTGGAAACTACTCACTCCGGAAATTCAGGTATTTGCTACCGGCACAAAAATTGTAAAAAATATTTCTGATTGCCCATGGGAAATATTTTATTTACATAACGGTAAAATTAAACCACAATTTTAAGTAATTATAAAACAATCTATATGCAATGGATCGTACTAATAAAATATCTGAATTTTCATTAGATTCTAATAGCCTCTTTTTACAGCCGGCTTCCACTCTCTGTTTCAGTTAAATAAATATTATGACACAGAAAAATACACGACAATTATGGCTTGATAAGGTAGTTGGAAATTTAAAATCTGATCCAATTCAAAATGAAAACATACCTTCATATAAAAATAGTTTTTCAGGAATAGTATTAGGAATTGACCCTAGTTTAAGAGGTACTGGATTAGCAGTGCTCGAATATCACAAAGGGAATAATACTAAATTATTATATGTTCATACATTACGGATTAAAAAAACTGAAACTTTCTCAAATTGTCTTGGAGAAATTTTTTCAGCAGTGACCGAAGTTTTAAAAAATTTTCCAATAAAACATGTTGCAATAGAACAAACTATATATGTGCAAAATTTTCAGACTGCTCAAATTCTAGGTGCAGCCAGAGGTGCAGCAATGGCTGCGAGTGCTGTAGCCGGTTTTGAGGTTTTTGAATACCCGCCATTAAGAATTAAACAGGCCGTTGTTGGGTATGGCCGCGCTAGTAAAGAACAAATGATTCAACAAATGAGAGGCCTGTTAAACTTAAGCAAAGATATTACCACTGATGAAGCTGACGCAGCTGCTACCGCACTCTGTCATTCTTTGACATATAAAGGGTAGCTGAAATTTTAATTGGAAATAATTTTCTTTAATTTTCCTTATCACCAAAACCGTCAGGATTATTTTTACTCCAATTCCATGCAGTCTCAATAGTTGATTTTATATCTGGATATTGAATTTTCCAATCAAGCTCCGTTTGTGCTTTTTGAGAATTTGCATATAGAGCCGGAGGATCACCCGGCCGACGTGGAGCTTCTTCGTAAGGAACTTTTAATCCACTGACTTCTTCAACAGCATTAATTACTTCCTTCACAGACTGAGGCGTACCTGTTCCCAAGTTGTAATGAAAAGCCTGACCCGGTTCATCTAGTTTTGGAAAAACTGCTATATGAGCAGTTGATAGATCATCAACATGAATATAGTCTCGCAGACATGTTCCGTCCGGTGTATCGTAATCTGTTCCAAAAATTTGTAATTTAGGTCTTTTTCCCATTGCGGCATCAATAGCTAGTGGGATTAAATGAGTTTCCGGATTATGATCTTCACCAATAGTTCCGTCTGCTGCTGCACCGGCAGCATTAAAATACCTGAACGCGGCAAAACTCAAACCATGTGCGACAGATACTGCTTTTAACATTTTTTCCATATCAAGCTTAGTTTGACCGTATGGATTAATTGGATTTTGAAAAGTATCCTCAGTTATTGGCAATTTTTCTGGAGTACCGTAAGTAGCGCATGTCGATGAAAAAACAAATTTCTTAACATCACGCCTCAACATCGCTTTTAGCAAATTCATTGGCTTAGCTAAATTATTATCATAATATTTTAGAGGATTTGTAACTGATTCACCGACATAGGCAAAAGCTGCAAAATGCATTACAACATCAATTTTCTCTTTATCTAATACATTATCGACATATTTGGCATTCCCCAAATCACCTTCATAAAACGGTATATCATTTGGTATAGCTTTTCGATGGCCAAATACCAGATTATCCAGAACAACTGGTCTATGCCCAGCATCAAGCAATTTTCTCACACAATGACTACCGATATATCCGGCTCCACCTACTACTAATACATTCATGTTGTTTTTAAGTTAGTTTTTTTTAAAAGTCTGTTTTCATAAAAATCATATTTATTGTCAAATCAGATAAGTTGATTATTCACTATTATACCAGCTACTACTCTACAACCTAACATCAATCTGCTATTTGCTATTTGCTATTTGCTATTAGCTATTTGCTATTTGCTATTAGCTATTGAATATCCCAAACAAAATTTCTCTTATTGACAGAGACCGTTGTTTTTCACTTTTTGGAGCTACTAACTTATGATAAATAGCCGCATAGTAATAACCGGTATCGGTTTGACAGCACCCAACGGGAATAATCTTGCCGAGTACAGAAAAAATCTTGTCGATGGAATAGCAAATATCCAAAACCTGGATATGCGTTATATGGGTAAGGTTCATGCCGGTGTTTGTAATTTTGACACTTCAAAATATCAGAAAAAGAAAGAAGTTCGAAATGGCACCAGAGCCGGTAGCGTCGCTATTTATTGTTCAAGAGAAGCACTTGCTGACTCTAAGATCGATTGGCAAAGCGTCGATAAATCGCGTGTAGGAATTTATATCGGTACAACTGAACACGGAAATGTTGAAACTGAAAACGAGGTCTTTAATATTTCTCAGTATAATTATGATACAAAATTTTGGACCCATCACCACAATCCCAGAACAGTAGCTAATAACCCAGCCGGTGAGGTTTCAATGAATATGAAAATTACCGGGCCGCATTATACAATTGGTGCTGCTTGTGCTGCGGGTAATGCAGGATTAATTCAGGGTCTTCAAATGCTGCGGCTCAATGAGGTTGATATCGCATTTGCCGGTGGTGTCAGTGAAAGCATTCATACATTTGGAATATTTGCCGGTTTTAAAAGCCAGGGTGCCCTAGCCCAACATGAGGATCCAAATAAAGCCAGCCGCCCTTTTGACAAATCGCGCAATGGCATCGTCGTCAGTGAAGGGGGTTGTATCTATACATTGGAACGACTCGAAGATGCACAAGCTCGTGGAGCAAATATTATCGCTGAAATTGTCGGCTATCACCTTAACTCAGACGCTAAAGACGCCGTCCACCCTGATTCCGACAGACAATCAGAGTGTATGCATAGTGCACTCAAGAAAGCCGATCTTAAGCCGGAGAATATTGATATTGTCAGTGCCCACGCAACGGCGACCACACAAGGAGATATTCAGGAATGCAAAGCAATTAATAAAGTTTTTGAAAACTGCCCTACTACCTACATTAATAACACGAAAAGTTACATTGGCCACTCGATGGGAGCTGCCGGTGCCTTAGAGCTGGCAGGAAATATTCCTTCATTTAATGATAACATTGTACATCCCTCAATAAATATAGATGAGCTTGACGAACAATGTAATATCGCCAATCTTGTGATAAATCAGCCAAAAAAGCTTTCTCGAATTGACACTATTCTAAATAATTCATTTGGAATGTTAGGTATCAATTCAGCTTTAATAATTAAAAGATTTACAGACACTTAAAAATTATTCTAGATTTCATAGCTATATGACCAAAGAAGCATGTAAACAAATCGTTTTAGACATAATCGCAGAAATTGCTCCTGACGAAGATCTCAGTGATGTAAAATCTGAGATAAAACTTCGTGATCAACTCGAGCTCGATTCTATGGACTTTCTCGATATTGTTATGGAGCTTCGTAAAAAACATGGGATTGAAGTCCCTGAAGATGATTATCCTCAATTGGAATCACTTGATAGCTGTGCAAACTACCTGATCCCAAAGTTTGAAGCGGTCAACGCTTAGCTAGTAAAAATTTATACTTTAGCCACGGAATTTCGCGGATCAGCCGTCGCCTTTGGCTATGGCTAGACAGGTTAAACGCGGACAAAGAAACTCAAAAGTATTTCTACATTAACTAAGAAGTGCAATCAGTCGTAGTCACTTCAGATCAATTAACAAATCCCTAAAGATAATTAATTTTATCAATTTGCACATTAAAACAATCTGTGTTCAATCTGTGTTTCATCTGTGGCAAAAATAAATTTTTTTTAAATAACTTAAACATTGGAATTAAAATCAAACGATCATTTTGATGCAGTCATTATCGGTTGTGGCATGTCCGGGTTAGCCGCTGCTATCAGACTCGCAATGTTTGGCCGCAAGGTAATCATCCTGGAAAAACATAATGCCCCAGGTGGACTCAATAGTTTTTATAGTTTTGATGGCCGAAAATTTGATGTCGGTCTGCATGCAGTTACTAATTTTGTTCGGCCTGGAGTTAAAGGAAAACCGTTAACAAAATTATTTCGCCAACTTAGAATTGATCGTGATGAATTTGCATTGTGTGAACAGAAATGTTCAAAAGTTGCATTTCCCGATGTAGAATTAAATTTTTCAAATGACTTTGAGTTACTGGTCTCAGAAATTGAAAAAGCTTTTCCCAACCAGATTGATAATTTTCAAAAGCTGGTTAAAGCAATCCACGACTTTAACGAATTTGATTTAGAGGATAAAGATAGATCGGCAAAAAAAATTATTTCTCAATATATCACTGATCCCCTTTTAGTAGATATGTTACTCTTGCCGCTAATGTATTATGGAAGTGCTAAAGAAAATGATATGGAATTCGGCCAATTTGTCATCATGTTTAAATCTATCTATCAAGAAGGTTTTGCCAGACCATTCGAAGGAGTTAGAACAATAATTAAAACTTTAATCGACAAATACCGCGATCTTGGCGGCATGCGCAAAATGAAGTGCGCAGTTAAAAAAATTATCACGCAAAATAATAATATCACTGCATTAGAATTAGAGAATGGAGATACAATAACCGCTGATCACGTTATCTCATCTATTGGATTAGTTGAGACATTGCAACTTTGCAATGACCAGAAAACTAAGGCGGAACAATCCAATATAGGAAAGCTCAGTTTTGTTGAAACAATTACAATTTTAGATAAACAACCAAAAGAGTTAGGATGGAATGATACTATTATCTTTTTTAATGACTGGCAAAATTTTGAATATCAAAAGCCTAAAGAGCTGGTCGATCCTCGCAGCGGAGTCATTTGTATGCCGAACAATTATCAATACGAAAATAATAATGAACTTGATGAAGGTGTATTGAGAGTTACAGCCATGGCCAATTACGATCAATGGACATCTTTAGACGAAGATCATTATGCAAAGCAAAAGAAAATCTGGTATGACACGTTAGCTCTAAAGGCAATGAGTTTTCTAAAACCTATCAATAACGATTCAACAAACGATAAAGATAAATTGGATAATCTCAAAAAACAGACAGTCTACGTTGACATGTTTACCCCGAGAACAATTACAAAATTTACCAGTCATCTTGATGGCGCAATTTACGGAGCACCCAACAAAGTTAAAAATGGCAAAACGCATTTGGACAATCTCTACATTTGCGGCACCGATCAGGGCTTTTTAGGAATTATCGGCGCCATGCTCAGTGGAATATCGATGGCGAATTATCATATCTTGCAGAAGAATTAAAAACTCACTTGACAATCCTGATAATTTTAAAACCATTTTTTGTCTCATTAAAAATTATGTACAATTAAATCAATATCCACAAATAATAACTTAATCATGAATACTAATATATCAAAATTAATAAACGATCTACAATATAATCAAAGACCAATTAAGAATAGATTACAAAATTATGTAGTCAGTTCGAAAAGTATGCTAACGACTGCAGCTGTTATCGGTAGTACCGTTGGTTCAACTGCAGCAATACAAAATATTATCGACTTCGATCCCATTATCAATAAAACTTTTATAGCTGGAGGTGGCGGTACCGGTGGAAACCAAGTCTTATATGATATCACTCAATCTCAAACTACCGGAGATGGATTTCGGTTTACTGGGGGTAATCCTGGAGGAAATATTTCAGCTTGGGTTGAAATGTTTGGTTCAGCGGAATTCTTTAATGATAGTGGTTCACCGAGTATAGCCAGATACTATCAAGTTGGAGACACTGTTGATGGGAATGGCTCAACTGGAAATTTCGGTTATTTAGCCAAAAATGGAAATTTGGGAGCGTGGATTATTGACCGTCTCGCTGGAGCCGTTGGTTTCAAAAACGCTGATGGTGAATTTGGATTCGTAAATATATCATGGGTTGCCGCTACCAGTACTTTCACCGTCCTCGGTGGAAAATTTGACGACACACCTGGAACTCCAATTGTAGTCTCAGCTATTGGTGTTCCTGAGCCATCAGATTATGCTGCACTACTTGGACTTGGAGCTGTAGGAATTGCAGCATATCGCCGTCGTCCTGGAAATAAGGTTAGGGGTACAAAACAGAACCCGATATAAATGTTATCAGCATTAGCTTAGGCTATAACAATTCGCAAAAATTTTGTCTATACCAAGGCTAAAATCTCGTGGATCGCCACGTTCAGCCGTCGTAGCCATAGACTACTATGGCAGAGTCGGCTCTCTCCGCTCCTCACGATGACAAAGTTAAATACCAAATTGTCATGTTTTCTCGTGATCATGTCGTCCCAATAAATTGGGACTCGGTAGGCGAGCTCTGCGAAAGCAGAGTGTGGCAAGCTAGCTGACTTACGTCTATTGGGAAATAAATTTTTAACCACAAGAGTCACAAAAGACGCAAGAGTATTTCAGTGTATTGGATTGGTAATTCAGCTTGTATTTGTGTTTATGTTTGCGTTTGGGTGGTTGAGTTAGGCTTTAAGTTTTGCAAGGTATTATATCATCAGCTTGACCCTTTTTTATAGCTTTTTTTATAGCTTCCGAGAACAATTACAAAATTTACCAGTCATCTTGATGGCGCAATTTATGGAGCACCCAACAAAGTTAAAAATGGAAAAACACATTTGAACAACCTATACATCTGCGGCACCGATCAGGGATTTCTCGGAATTATCGGCGCTATGCTCAGTGGTATATCGATGGCGAATTATCATATCTGGCAGAAGAAGTAACTGGATTAAATCATACTAATCGGAATAGCTGTGACATTCTCAGTAAGAGGTATAGATTGTTGACAAAGACAAATAACGCAACCGTCGCCAATTTCTGTATTGAGTCGATTTAATGTATTAAAATTATTTACCCATCCTTTTTTTGGGGTTGCCGATTTCTTAATTTCAACTGGTATCAATTTTTGATCTTGGTAGAAAAGAAGGTCAATTTCTTTACAGTCTTTATCCCGATAATAATAAATCCTCGGTTGCCTGCCGTTATGCCACCAACTTTTCAATATTTCATTGACAACATGAGTTTCAAATATAGCGCCTGACATTGCTCCGGATTCCAACGTTTGAGGTGAACTCCAATCGTTCAGGTAACTGCACAATCCAGTATCAAGAAAATATAGTTTCGGTCTCTTGACCAGTCGCTTACTGATATTTGTGTGATATGGTTGTAGCAGAAATATCTGATAACTGCCCTGTAAAATTGAAAGCCAACTCTTTGCAGTATTGACACTAATATCTGCATCTCTTGCCAATTCTGATAAATTCAACATTTGAGCTGTTCGCGCTGCACATGCTTTAAGAAAGCGTAGAAATGAAAGCTCGTTACCTACTTGAGTTAAATCTTTAATGTCGCGTTGTAAATATGTCTGTAAATAAGAGCTGTAAAATAGGTCTCGGTCAGTGACAGTACCATTGATCAAAGTTGGGTATGATCCGAGCCAGATAGAATGATAGACTTCTTTTAAGTTTCTTTTCTGAAGATTACTTTCTCGCTTAGTAAGTAATGCTTTATTGTATAAAAAAGGTTTGTCGTTTGTTTTTCGCTGGAGTTTTTCAGATGAGGAAAATCCCAATAAATTGAGAATGGCAACTCGACCGGCCAATGATTCGGTGATCCCTTTCATTAATTGAAATTGCTGTGATCCGGTGAGCCAATACATTCCGGGTTTTCTATGTTTATCAACATTTATTTTGATTAGTGAGAGTAATTCCGGCGCGTATTGAATTTCATCAATTATTAGTGGCCATTCAAATTTTTCCAGAAATAATGCCGGATCATCTTTAGCTAAATTTCTTAATATCGGATCATCCAAGGTTATATAATTGAACTTTTCATCTTTAAGTTTTTGAAGAAGAGTGGTCTTACCCACTTGCCGAGGTCCTGTTATTAAAATAACCGGAAACTGTGTCGAGGCTTTCCTGACAGTTGCCTCCATTGTTCTGCTATAATACATACATCGTCTAATTTGAAGTTGAATTGCAAAATAGACGATTTATATAGAATGTGTCAAATTATTTTAAACCTGAATCAAGTTCCTAAAAATAAATAAATGTCGTTGACCAATTAACAAATCATCTTGAAACCACAGATGAAATGAAGTAACTGTTTATTAATTTGTTATTCTCACTTTGTTCGTTGAGGTGTTGCTTCGCTCGGTAGTGCTTTTATGTGTATTTTGAAGTTAAATATTTTTAGACAGGATTAACAGGATCAGCCTTTGGCTATGGCATGATTTTTTTTGGAAAGGGGTTTTACCACAGATATCTGACAGAAGATTTTTTTAACCACAAGAGTCACAAAAGACGCAAGAGTATTTCAGTGTATTGGATTGGTAATTCAGCTAGTATTTATGTTTATATTTTGCGTTTGGGTGGTTGAGTTAGGCTTTAAGTTTTGCAAGGTATTATATCATCAGTTTGACCCTTTTTTATAGCTTGTGTTGAATTTGGGCAGACTGCTGTAAGTATACGTTAATAAATCTTCTATAGAAACAATTCCTGCACGCACCGGGTTCAAGTGTATGTAGTTGACCAGTTGTGCTAAATGATTTCCCGGTTCCACTATGATTGATTTATAACGTCCCTGAAATAAATGTCCGCGTTGTTTCCGAAATTTATTAAACCGGTTGGCAAAGGTTGACTGAAGCCATTGCATACCGCTTACAAGATTACCCTGCGGAGTTGCGATAGCTAAATGAAAATGATTACGCATAATACAATAGGCATAAATCTGCCAATTTGATTTTTCTGCCGCCTCCAATAATGTATCTTCAAATGACATTTTAGTGCTAGCCGATTTAAAAATATCAGAGCGATAGTTTCCCCTGTTAATGATATGATAAATACCATCACTGCTCTCTAATCTTGGTCTTCGTGACATAGAATCTAGGGAGTAATAATCTTTATTCTCCGTCAAGTATAATATCAGCAATCTGACCCTTTTTGATAGCCGTATGGGAGTCGAACCGGAGTGACCTGCTGTTGGGCAATATTAATAGACGGGACGAAAGCACTCATAGACATGACAATGATGAACACCGAAAGCTACGAAAGCAGTATGGACTTTTTACGAGGGATGGTCAAACGAGGATT
>JAJFLR010000106.1 GCA_021772565.1 Opitutales bacterium
ATTTGTAATTTGTAATTTGTAATTTGTAATTTGTAATTTGTAATTTGTAATTTGTAATTTGTAATTTGTAATTTGTAATTTGTAATTTGTAATTTGTAATTTGTAATTTGTAATTTGTAATTTGTAATTTGTAATTAAACAAAAATGTTTGCTGAACAACATCCTTTATATAACAGTCTCAAAAAAATAAAGAACGTATTTATTGCAGAGGACGATCAACTATTACGAGAATTATTTCATCAGTTTGTCGCTATAATTCCAAATCTAAAAGTCATTGGAAGCTCCGGCGATGGTAAGGATGTAATAAAAAAATGTCTGGAAATAAAACCTGATCTGATAATATTGGATATTAATATGCCGGAAATTAATGGGTTGGAAATAATTTCATATCTTAAATCCAAACAATTAAAATCAAAAATTCTGGTCGCATCCGGTAATATTAATCTTGAAAATATAACACTTGCTACTTCAGCTAATGTGAATGGTATTGTGTCAAAATCCGACGGCTTGGATGAATTGAAAATTGGTATTGATGCCGTACTTAATGGTCGTTACTATTACAGCAGCAGCGTTTTAGAATTAATGCCGGAATTATTAGATAAATTAAGGTAATTTTGCAAATTGTG
The DNA here is from genome assembly GCA_021772565.1 of Opitutales bacterium. Classification (GTDB taxonomy): domain Bacteria; phylum Verrucomicrobiota; class Verrucomicrobiia; order Opitutales; family JAJFLR01; genus JAJFLR01. Next base: position 627 of record JAJFLR010000106.1, read on the forward strand.
CTCAAACTGGATCAAAGTACCATTGAACAATTACTTCAGTTTTTATAAGGCATATTTTTTAATATTAGTCTACTAATGATATTCTCAGGGATTAGCTCATGATTTAAACACTTCCTTTAGTTTAACAGCTAAATCAAAATGTGAAAACGGTTTGCGAATAAAATTTTCCTCTTTATCGAACACTCCCCGATAGGCCATCACGCCAGACATCAACAGTACCTTTATTCCCGGATAGATGGTCTGTAATTGCTTAGCTAATTCCCTACCATTCAACCATGGCATTACTATATCGGTCATCAACAGGTCGAATTTGCCGTTTTGCTCCTTTGCCAATCGCAATGCATCCTGCGGTGTATTCGCAGCGATAACCCCATACCCCATACTTTCGAGCATGACCTGCATCAATCTCAATATGGCAATTTCATCATCAACCAGCAATATGATCTCGCCATTACCTGAGGGTAATTCCATCTCTCTATCTACCTGATCTTCAAAATCTGCTCCATTGTGACGGGGAAAGTATATTTTAAACGTTGTCCCTAGTCCAGGTTTACTGTAAGTGTGAATTAACCCCTCATTTTGCTTAACAATACCATACACAACCGCCAGACCCAACCCGGTTCCTTCGCCTACTGCCTTTGTGGTAAAGAACGGATCAAAAATCTTTAATAACATTTCCTCATCCATTCCACAGCCGTCATCACTGATTGTCAGCATCACATAAGAACCTGGTTTGGCATAAGCATGTGCCTGGCAATAAACTTCATCAAGTGTAACATTTTCAGCCCGGATGATTAAATTACCGTTGTCGGCCATAGCATCACGAGCATTTATACATATATTCATTAATATCTGATCAATCTGAATGGGATCCATATAGATCGGCCATAGATTGGCTCTTGGTGTCCAGATCAATTTGATTTCTTCACCAATCAAACGGTACAGCATTTTAAGTATATCATTGATTGTATTGTTCAAATCAAGTAATCGAGGTTCGATAGGCTGCTTACGGGAAAATGTCAGTAATTGTCTAGTCATATTCGCTGAGCGATAACCGGCGTTATTGATTTCCCGAAACTCCTCATACCACTTATCAGTGGAGGCTAAAGAACTCAAAGCATGTTCTGAATAACCATTGATAATCGTGAGCATGTTGTTCAAATCATGAGCCACTCCACCAGCCAGTAAACCTATAGACTCCATCTTTTGTGCTTGTTGAAATTGTTGCTCCAATCTTTCTTCTTTAGTGATATCATGCATCACTGCAACATAATTGGTAATACAGCCAAGCGTATTGAATACTGGAGAAATTGAAATTTTTTCTTTGTACAGACTACCATCTTTAGCACGATCAACTATTTTCCCATGCCATATTCGACCACTTAAAACTGTATTCCATAGTTCTTCATAAAGTGACTGGTTTTGCTTTCCACTCTTAAGAATTCGCGGATTTTTTCCCAGAATTTCAGTGCTTGAATATCCTGTAATATGCTCAAAAGCCGGGTTGACATATTCTATTTTACCTTGCGTATCCGTAATTATTATAGCTTCACCTGACTGATGAACTGCAGTGCTCAACCGCATATTGACCATCTCAGCATTTCTTTGCGCCAGTTTCATCTTTTTCTTTTGTATTGCATTCAAAACTGCAGGAGCCAGGCGTTTAATACGATCTTTAATGACATAGTCATCAGCACCGGCCTTCATACACTCAACAGCGGTATCTTCATTTATAGAACCGGTTAAAATTATAAAAGGTATAAATGAATTATAACCCCGGGCAAGTAGCAATGCGGACAATCCATTGAAAGATGGCAATTGATAATCAGATAAAATCAGGTCCGGATTAAATGCCTTCAGGGAATTCAGGAAATCTTCTTCAGTCTCTACCACTTCAACCGTAAATTTTTCTAAAACAGTTTTTAGTTCACGTTGGGCAAGTTCAGCGTCGGAAGGAACGTCTTCTAATATTAAAACTCGTAATTCTTTGCTCATAAAAAAACTTTTTTATTAATTTATTTTAACCAGGCATACTACAGTTTCCGGAGAGACAGTTCCAATTAATATATCGTTTAACTACCATCCCCATTGTTCTTTGCCTTTTATAGCTGACTATCTTGGCTTTTCATTAACTACCAACCAATATAAACCTAATTGGTTTATCGTCTTTAAAAAATCATCGAATTCGACAGGTTTGACAACGTAACTGTTGGCACCTAATTTATAGGCAGTTTCAATATCCGGGTCTTCCTTTGAAGATGTTACTATAACGATTGGTATTGTCCGGGTTTGTTCATTCGACTTCAACTGTCTAAGGACTTCCAGCCCGTCAACCTTTGGTAACTTGATATCCAGGAAAATCACTTTTGGCAGGCTGGATAAATTCCTTGCAGTATATTTACCACGACAAAAAATAAAGTCCAACGCATCTTCACCATCTTCAAGAACAATCAGCTGATTAGCCAGATTTTTTTCTTTCAATGATCGAACCATTAATTCAGCATCATACGCATTATCTTCAACAATAATAATTTCATATTGTTCAATTTCCATTTTTGAGATCCTCCCTTTTATTAATATTCTACTTAAAAATAAAATGTCATTATAACTATTTAACCGCTACGCCAGAACTTGATGTCTTAAGGTTTATATTATAAATCGTTAAATTCCTTTCTTGATTAATATACATTTAACTTGAAATACCAGCCTGTTTTTACATTTAAATTCTCTGTTAACCAATGCAGTTTTGTTTTTTTGGTAACGAGAAGTAGAAAGATGCTCCCTTATTTTTTTCCCCTTCCCCCCAAATCTGTCCACCGTGGCGCAGAATAATACGTTGTGCTATAGCCAGCCCCACACCGGTACCTTCAAATTCTTTTTCACTGTGCAATCGCTGAAATACCCCAAACAGCTTATCCTTGTATTTCATATCAAATCCAACCCCGTTATCCTTTATACAATAAATTAACTCATCGCCTTCTTCTCTGCAAGTAACAGAAATTACCGCTTGCTTGTGGTTGGAGGAAAACTTTAGCGCATTGGATATGAGATTTATCCATACTTGGCGTATCATGTTAGTGTCGCCCTCTACTTTGCATAAATCGCCGATATTAAACCTAACCCGCTGTCGATTTTCCGGTGTGGATGCTTCGTCGAATACGGTGTTAGCCAAGTTTTGCATGTCAATCCGTGAACAGTGCATGCTTGTCCTCCCCATACGGGAAAAAGCTAGCAGATCATCAATCAGATTACTCATTTTTCGGCTGTTTTTCTGGATAACCGATCCAAGCCGCTTCCCTTCATCATCGAACTCTGCTACATACTGTTTCATCAGAATGCTGGTAAATCCTTCAATAGCACGCAACGGTGCCCGCAAGTCATGAGACACAGAATAAGAAAAAGCTTTTAATTCTTTATTGGCAGTTTCAAGCTGTGTGGTACGTTCACTAACCAGGTCTTCCAGATTATCACGGTATTTCTTAAGTTCCTCCTCCACCCTCTTGCGATCGGTAATATCTATCAAAATTGCACTTAAACACTGATCTCCCTGTATTCCCGTTTCAGCTACTGATATTAACAATTCCACCGTAGAACCATCTTTTTTCCGTCCGGTTAGCTCACGCCCCATGCCAAAAGTCTTTTTATCAACCATACTGGAAAAACCATCCCGGTAACCCTCTTTGTTAGTTTTATAGCCATCGGTCATCAGCATACAGGCATTTTTGCCAATAACCTCCTTCGCGGTGTATAGGAATATCTTCTCTGCTACAGGATTAAAACTATCTATAATACCTCTTTCATCTGTGGTAATGATAGCATCGGGAGCCGTTTTGAAAATAGTGTCATATCGTTTATTACTTATTTCAAGGGAGGAAAGTCGCTCATTAAGCTGTACCATCATCTCATTAAAAACTGTTCCCAGACTTGCAAGCTCACCGTTACCTGTGATACAGCAGCCTCCATCAGATTCACCTCTGGAAAATCGTTGAGTTGATAAAATAAGATGCTGCATTGGGCTATCAACAAATCGGTTTATAAATATAATCATTAAAATCATTAAAATCAGTGCCCCCATCAATAACGGCCAATAGACCTGCCATACCTGTCCCCATATTTTTTGCTGAGCACTACTCAGGTCATACACAAGAAACAATATGCCGGTATCGACTGCGCGTATTGCGTCAGGGCGCCGCGATAGTGTGATGGGAAAATAAGCAGTTATTAATTGATGTTTGTCGTTATGGATAACTACGGTTTTATGGTTATGTTTCAGAGCGGAAAGATATTGCGAGTCAAAACCCGGCAGCACGTCTACAGCCAACTGACCAACCAGTTCAAATCGTGTGGCATACTGAATTCGTCCCTGCTCATCTGTCGCTATCAGCACCCTGTATTCAATATTTACTCCCCTGGCCAATAACGCTTGTCTTGCTTCTAAAGGCTGGTTCGTGAGTATTTCTTTTTCCATCTCCCGCTTCAGGGAGGCCATATCGTAGGTAATAAATTCCTTCCTTGTTTTTATCAAATCTGATTCCCATACAATCTTTTCTTGAACCATCAGCCCTGCAGACAGGAGTATAAATGCGATCAAAATTAATGAGGGCAGCCAGAATTTCAGCGAAACGGATTGGATTGATTTCATTGTATATCCGGGAGGAAACTGCCATCAAGTAGATCTTTAGTAGCAACTGAACGACTGATCAAATTATTCTCCAGCATAAATTGCAGAAGTTCATCCACAGTAGTTTGCAGAGGTACTGGATTACCGGTAAAAAGCCGGTGATTTGCCGCCAATCCCGGCAGGCTGATATAGTCATAAGAGGCAATTACCTCCCCAGGTGACAGTCCAAGCCGAACTACCATTCGTTTTGCCGCATCATCCGGGTGAGTTCTTAAATATTCAAGTGCATTGACGTATCCAATCAGTAAGCGCCTGAGCGCATTTGGATGTGTCCTAATGGTATCTGCATGCACTACAAGAACATCAATGATCCGTCCTGGAATTTGGCTACTGTCAAACAAAAGCCGTGCTCCCTGATTCATTAACATAGTTTTGACCGGCTCAAAGGTAACCACAGCATCGACTGACGAATAACATTTAATATGCTCATCCAGCATACACGCAATAATTTCAACATCAGATACGTGCATACCGACCGAATCAAGAGCGGCATTCAGAAGTATGGCACCAACCGCTGTGTATTCAACAGCAATTCGCTTGCCTCGAAGCTCTGCGAGTGAACTAATTTCAGGTTTGGCAACCAGAGCATCCCCTCCATTCGAGTAGTCCATTACAAGAATAATCCGCAGGTCAAATTCATCCTCAACAACAGTCAATGCTTCGTCCAGTGTCAATGCTGCTCCCTCCAAAGTTTTGCTGCGCAAGGCATGAATAACTTCCGATGCGTTGGAAAACTCAATCAGCCTTACCGAGGATTCCTCATACTCTCCAAGGCTGCGAGCCAGGTAAAGTGGCTCGTAACCCGGCCAATTGTTAGTGCCTATTCTCAATGCCGATTCCGGCTTTGGTCCGCAAGCCGATAAAATAAAAACTCCTGCAACACAGCAAATTCCGATCCAACGTATGCCATGATTACTGCCTGCTTTAACTACCGCTGTGCTAATTGCTACAATAAACGATAAATTTTTTGAAGTTTTTGTTTTATCCATTTTATTGAAGTATCCTGCTATATCATTCGTATATCATGAAAATTTTTAACTTACATTCAATTTAAATACTTCAATCAATTTATCAAGTTCAGAAAACTGACTGCTCCACCTTGTTGATAAATCAGTTCCGGTAAAGCCAAAAATAACCGATTACCTCCTTCTTTCTTTCATCAATTTCTGAACAAGAGAAAACCTGACTACGGTCTCAAGTTGCTCAATTTCACTCGGATCTTCTCCTTTTTGTTTTGCTTCAGCTAATGCTTTAGCAGCTCGTTTATGAGCTTCATCAATTTCGTTAGGATCAATTTTATCAAAATTTATTGCTCCTTCTGTTAACACAGATACTTTATCACCCAACACTTGTGCAAATCCTTTATCGACTGCCAGCAATTCAATTTTACCATTTGCCGACACTTGTAATTCACCTGCATCAAGAATAGAAAGTAGTGGAACATGACCTGGCAAAATACCTACTTCACCCTCCTGCGTTGGTAATACAACACCCTCTACCTCATCACTATAAACTTTTTCTTCAGGTGTAACAATTTCCAATAATAATGACATAATATTTAGATTTTTTCCATGACCTACGGCTACAATGAACTAAGCAGTTGCTTCAGCAGCTTTTAATGCCTCATCAATACTTCCTTTCATGTAAAAGTCGTTTTCGTTAATATGATCGAGTTCACCGTCAAGAATCAGCTTAAATCCTCTTATAGTATCAGCAACCGGTACATATACACCTGCAAACCCTGTAAAAACTTCGGCAACATGAAAAGGCTGCGAAAGATATTTCTGAATTTTACGTGCTCTATAAACAGTTTGTTTATCTTCAGGTGATAATTCATCAAGCCCCAAAATGGCAATAATGTCCTGCAAATCATTATAACGCTGTAAAACCGTTTGCACACCACGTGCTACCTCAAAATGTTCTTCACCAACAATTGCCGGATCCAAAGCTTGTGAAGTTGAAGCTAACGGATCTACGGCGGGGTAAATTCCCAATTCAGCTATACGACGTTCCAACACAATAGTTGAGTCCAGGTGAGCAAACGTATTTGCCGGAGCAGGGTCAGTTAAATCATCAGCTGGAACATAGACTGCTTGAAATGAAGTAATCGATCCCTTCTTTGTCGAAGTAATGCGCTCCTGCAAAATTCCCATCTCCTGTGACAATGTTGGTTGATAACCCACAGCCGATGGCGATCTTCCTAAAAGTGCAGACACTTCAGAACCTGCTTGCGAAAAACGAAAAATATTATCTACGAAAAGCAAAACGTCCTGATTTTGTTCATCTCTAAAATATTCAGCCATTGCCAATCCGGATAATCCAACACGCATACGAGCCCCGGGTGGTTCATTCATCTGACCATAAACTAAAGCTACTTTTGATTTTGAAATATCTTCGAGATCTATAACCTTGGCATCCGCCATTTCGTGGTAAAGATCATTTCCTTCTCGTGATCGCTCTCCCACACCACAAAAAACTGAATACCCTCCATGTGCTTTAGCAATGTTGTTAATCAACTCCATTATAATAACAGTCTTACCAACACCGGCACCTCCAAATGCGCCAACTTTTCCCCCTTTAATAAATGGACAAATTAAATCGATAACCTTAATACCAGTTTCCAAAATTTCTGAACTAGTATCCTGATCAACAAGTGCTGGCGGTGCTCTGTGTATAGGATATCTTTTTTCATATTTAACAGGTCCCAAATTATCAACCGGATCACCCGTAACATTAAATATTCTCCCTAAAACTCCTTCACCAACAGGAACCGTAATAGGTGTACCCGTATCAATTACGTCAATACCTCGAACGAGCCCTTCAGTTGAACTCATGGCAACTCCTCGAACTAGCCCTTCACCTAAATGCTGTTGAACTTCAAGAATCAATCGTGTATCCTTACCTTCAAGTTGATATTTGACTTCAAGCGCCTGATAAATTTCAGGAACACTATCTTCCTTAAATTGAACATCCACAACTGCGCCGATGACTTGAACTATGATGCCTATATTTTCCATTTTATTTATGATTTTAATTTATAATCAATTTGCCAGCATTAAATATTATTAACTTTATGAGGATTGCCCTGCCGCTATTTCTAATATCTCTTGAGTAATTGCAGCCTGTCGAGCTTTGTTATATTGCAGAGATAAATCATCCACTAAACTTTTTGCGTTATCTGTCGCTGTCTTCATCGCTACCATCCTAGCACTGTGCTCTGATGCTTTTGCTTCCAGAATAGTATGATAAATTTCATTCTTCAAAAACAGATCCAGTAATGTATCAATGAAATTACTCGCAGCAGGTTCAAACTGAATTTCTCTGGTATCGTGTGTAACAGATTTCAGATCATTCTCTTTCACATATTCATCAAATGCTTCTTTTAAATTTTTTAAAGGAAGCATCGGTCTAATTAGAGGTTCCTGCTTTAAAGTATTTTCAAAGTGAGAATAAATAATTTCAATCGTATCAATCTGCCCCTCTAAATATGCTTTAATCAAATACTCTATTGGCAATCGGGCTTCTGAAAATCTAACTTTATCACTCATAGAAAATTCTGCCAAAACCTCGCGGTCTGTTCGAGTTAGAAACTGCGTGCCTTTTCTGCCAATTGTTACAAATTTTGTTGGCGTTTTAATTTCAGTGATTTTCCTGAACAAATTGCCATTGAGTCCACCACAGAGCCCTTTATCAGTACTTATTAAAAGTACGCCACGATTTTCAACTTTGCGTTCAATTAAAAAGGGGTGTGTGATATCATCTAACTTACCGTCCAGTGAACTAATAATTTCAGCCATTAATTGCGCATAGGGACGACCAGCCAACGCACTGTTTTGTGCTCGCTTCATTTTAGAAGCAGCAACTAACTGCATTGCTTTAGTGATCTGGCCTGTATTTTTTACAGACTTAATTCTTCGCCGTATGTCTCTGGTATTCGCCATATATTTTAACTTTTCACTCTAAATTTTAGCCACGGATTAAACACAGATTAAACGCGGATTTTTTTCTTTTTCTGTTAAAATCATTCTTTTGTATTCAACCGTTTTACTCCCAAAATTTATTAATAGACCAATTTCATTATCTATTCCTTTCAATTCATTTAACAGCTGAGCTTCATCTTTTTTTACGTAACTTTCATGAGCTTTAATTTCAACAATTATTTTTGCATCGACAAAGATATCTGCATAGTAATCTCCAACTATCACACCTTTATATTTTACTTTTAAATGTGGCTCTAAGACTGCAGTTAAATTACGATTTTGAATCTCTACTTGCATAGCCTTTTGATAAACCTTCTCAAGAAATCCATAACCAAGAATATTATAGACTTCAAAAGCCGATCCTATAATTTCTCTAGTTATCTCTTCGTATTTTAAATTCATAGTTAAAAATCCGTGTTCAATCTGTGTTTAATCCGTGGCCAAATAAAATTAGCAAATGAAAGATTTTTTCCAGTCTTCTATAGCAGTTTTTAATTCAGCGGTAATTTCGTCATTCAATTTTTTCTCAGCCACAATTGTTTTCATCAAATCTTCTTTACGAGTCAGTAAGTACTCCTGCATGTTGTTACTTGCTTCGACAATTTTCTTGGTATCAATATCATCAAACTGATTATTTTGCACCGCCCACAATAAACTGATTTGTATTTCTACAGGTCTAGGACTAAAGGCGGGTTGTTTGAAAATTTCTACGATACGGGCGCCGCGTTCCAACAGTGCTTTTGTTCTGGCATCCAAATCAGATCCAAACTGTGCAAAAGCTGCCATCTCACGATACTGTGCTAACTCAAGTTTAACTTTTCCGGCCACCTGTTTATAAGCCTTTATCTGAGCTGCAGATCCCACACGAGATACAGACAATCCAACAGAAATCGCCGGCCTGATTCCCTGATTGAATAAATCAGTTTCCAAAAAGATCTGGCCGTCTGTGATAGAAATAACGTTTGTCGGAATGTAAGCAGAAACATCACCTGCCTGAGTTTCAATAATAGGCAGTGCAGTTAGTGAACCACCTCCATTTTTTTCATTCAGACGTGCAGAACGTTCAAGCAAACGAGAATGCAAATAAAAAACATCACCCGGGAAAGCTTCACGCCCTGATGGACGTTTTAGAACCAAAGAGATATGGCGATAAGCCACAGCATGTTTCGAAAGATCATCATAAACTATCAATGCATCCATGCCGTTATGCATAAACCACTCACCCATTGATGTACCGGCATAAGGTGCCAAAAATTGATTGGCCGGATTATCTGCAGCTGGTGCAGATACTACAATAGTATATTCCAAAGCACCGTTTTTTTCCAGCACACCGATGGTTCGGGCAACGTTAGAATTTTTTTGCCCAATCGCTACATAGATTGAATAGAGAGGCCGAAATTCAGGATCGCCGCTTTCGAGGCCAACTTTATTAATTCTGGCCTGATTGATAATTGTATCTATAGCGATTGTTGTTTTGCCGGTTTGACGGTCACCAATAATAAGTTCTCTTTGGCCACGACCGACAGGTATCATCGCATCAATCGGCATGATACCGGTTTGTACCGGCTGACTAACAGATTTTCTTGGAATGATTCCGGGTGCAATTTTTTCAATTGGATATGTCTCCTCTGACTTAATGTCGCCTTTTCCATCAATTGGATTTCCAATGGCATCAACAACACGCCCGAGTAATCCTTTGCCAACAGGCACAGATAAAAGTTTACCTGTAGTGCTCACCTCATCACCTTGTTTCAATCTACTTGGATCACCTAAAATAACGCAGCCAACTTCATCTTCCTCTAAATTTAAAGCTATCCCGTAAATTCCACCGGGGAATTGAACCATTTCATTATACATCACTTCTGACAATCCGTCGATCTTGGCAACACCATCCGCAAGGGTAACAATATTTCCGGTATTTTTCTTTACCGTTGAAGTTGATATATTTTCTATTTCTTTTTCTATTTGTTCAGTAATTGTGCTCATAATTATAACTTTTTAAAATTTATTATCTGACAGCATTTGAAAGTGCATTAAGTCGACTGATCGCAGAATTATCAAATATATCATCTCCAATAATAACGCGCAATCCGGCAATCAACTCCGGGTTTTCTTTTTTAATAATATTAATCTTTCTATTGTATCTTTTAGAGAATTCCTCTTCTACGTTCTTCACAGATTCATCTGAAATTTCACCGGCATATTCCAGTATTGCTTCGGATTTACCTAACTCTCGCCGAATATAAATTAGATAAAGTTTTAATATCCTTTTCAGCTTTGGATGATTTTTTGATCTAAGAATTTCTAAAACAGCACCGACTTTTTCCTTAGACACCACGCCCTCATCAAGACTAACTACTGTTAGCTTTTTAGCATATTCCTTAAGTTGTTTGTCGACGTTTAACATTTTACTTTATAAAAATTAAGTTACTAAATGGCATGACTCATAATTGAGTTATTTTTCGTTATCGGTATCAGTGAAACGGCTATCGGTATCGCTTTCGAATATTTCGATACCGATACCGATAGCCGCAAGCCTTCAGCCTGCTGATACCGAATTGGATATTTAAATTTTTTATTCATGCTGAGTATTTATAAGTCTACACTGTTGTTAATTCTCTAGCAGCAGATTCACTAAACGTAGTTTTATCAGTTGCAGTAAGCTCCTTGTTCAATACTTTTTCAGTGGTTTTCACAACCAGGCTGGCAACTTCCTGACGCACTTCAGTCAACATTTTATCCTTTTCAATTTCGATGTTTTGTTGAGCTTTATCCAAAATATCCTGTGCTTTTTCTCCGGCTTCTTTTGTTTGTTTTTCCAATAAAATCTTGGCACTGTCACGCGCTTCCTGCATAATCTTTTGCGCATCCTGCTGCGCTTCACGTAAAGTTTCTGTCTGTCTTTTTTCTGCTTCGGCTAATTTATGTTTCCACTCTTCTGCATTTTGCAAACCTTCAGCAATTTCATTCTGTCGTTTTTCAATCGTTTGCAAAATTGGTTTAAAGGCAAATTTGTAAAGCAAGAATGCAACGACACAAAAATTTATAATTTGAGCAATTAACAATCCTGTCTCTACATGAAAATAACGTGCAATTTCCAATATAGGATTTTCACCTGAAGAGTGTTCCGCTGATGCCTGAATTGCTGTGGCAAATAATGTTTGATGTATCATATTAATTTAAATTTGAAATCATTAAAAAGATCAACCGGCGTGATTACAAAAGCAAGCACGCCGATTGAGTCTTAAACTTATTTTCCAAGAAACAAGGCATAAAAGGCAACAGCTTCTGCTAACGCCATCCCAATAATCGATTGAACCAGAATTTTACCTGATGCACCTGGGTTACGACCCACTGCTTCTGCGGCTTTCATTCCGACTAATCCTACACCTATTGCTGCACCAATACAACCGAGGCCACCTTGTATACTTCCTGATATTTCTGCTATTATTTGTATCATCTTTATATTTTGTTAGATGTTATCATTTTAACTATTTACTCAACCGCCCACACTTGTGCATTTCTGCTTTGTATAGTCCCGATTGCGAAAGGTTTAATTGAAAATATATTTTCATAATAAAATATTTATGCGTGTGCGTGTTCATCATCTCCATGGTTGCATATGAGCCCGATGTAGACTGCCACTAGCAAAGTAAATACCAATGCCTGAACAAAGCCGATTAACATTTCTAAAAAGTAAAAAGGAATTGGTAAGATATAGGCAAAAATATTGCTCATACTAATCAACAAATTCTCTCCTCCAAAAACATTGCCAAACAAACGGAATGAAAGTGAGACTGGACGAAAGGCTATAGAAATAATCTCAATCACTCCAACAACTCCAAATATGAAAAATAAAATATAATATAGCACAGCGGGCACTTCTGATTTCTCAGCTTTGTTGCCAAATAGATCGAGAAAAATTGCTTTAGCACCGGCGTATTTAAATATAAAATATAACCATGCTGCAAAATGTATGATGGCCAGAGCCAAAGTCATATTTAAATCAGCATTTGCCGGTCGGAAGAAATAAAAGAAATGCCCCAATTCGCCTTCTTCTTTCAAACCGATAGTTCCAACACCTGGCAATAACCCACTCCAGTTGTGCATTAAGATAAAAGTAAAAAATCCGATCAAAATTGGAAATGTCGGCTTAATCATCCGATTACCAACTATTGGCTCGATGATTCCTCTTATTCCTGTTACTAAACTTTCGACAACAATTTGACCACCCCCGGGAATCATTTTTGGTTTTGTACCAACTGCCCAGCGAATCAGTAAAATTAGTGAGAGTGAAATGACCCAACTCATAATCATCGAATTGGTGATCGGCAGCCCGAAAATTTCAGTAATTTTATAGGCATACGGCGAAACACTACTATCCCCCTCAGATGCGCTAGCTATCGAGGCTGACCCCAGACCGATTAGGATAAAAACTATTTTTCTTATAAACTCCATTAATTTGAATAGGGATGTATGAAATACCTTTGATTACAGATCAAGTTAATTTTGTTAACTATCTCTGATTTAAGACAATCCAAGCCAGACCTACTATTAGTAATTCTAATACTAAAATCATTTTACTATTAGATATACTTAAGTCACATTTTGAGTCAACAATTATTTAATTTACCGACTCAAGCTGGTAATTTCTAAAAAAGTAGCTATGGCTTTTGTTATAGCAATTGCCGAAATAAATGAAACGTGTTATTTCCAACGTGTTCGGCAGAATTTTAAATTGTAATCAAAAAGCGACTTGAAATGAACCCACATTCTCTGATTTAAACTTCATTTCGGTACCGAAATAAGTCAGTGTCTGCAATCAATAGACGTACGTCAGATAGATTGCCACACTCTGCTTTCGCAGAGCTCGCAATGACAATTAGGTTTTTACTTTGTCATCGCGAGGAGCAGTGCGACGTCCCGACAAGTCGGGATGACTTTTTTAGCCTCGATACAGACAGAACTTTTGCGAAATGCTAAACAACTTTTTTTTATAGCACCTGCCATTAGAAATTGGAAGATGTCGTTTTCAACTCGGTACCGAAATAACGGAAAGTTCTTTTTATAAATTAATTCGAAAATTTACCTGCTAATTCTCAACCTATTTTTTATAGACTTTGCTGCGATACCCTACTTTGACAGCGCTGATAATTAATTCTTCATCGCGAATCTCGTAAATCAAACGATAGATTCCAATTCTAATTCTATATAACTCTTCACCTTTTAATTTTTTACTGCCTAGTGGTCGAGGATTGAGAGCTAGCTCACTGATAGTTCTTAAAATTATTAAAACATATTCTTTATTTATTTTTTTAAGATCTTTTCTAACAGAAGATTGAAAACAAATATTATATCGTACCATCTTTTTTCAACTGTTCTAAAAATTCTTCGTAGCCAAAAGACTTATCACCTTTTCTTTCTTTCCAATCTTTAATATCTTCAAGATCTTCAGATAATAATATTTTCAATGCATCATTAACGAGTTCTGACATTGTTTCTTTTGTTTCAGCTGCTTTCATTCGCAGGGCATCATGTACAGTATCATCAAGGTATAGTGTCGCTTTGCTCATAATTCAAATTTGTGACATTAAAGCGTCATGCTGTCAAGGTGCTTTCACAACATCATCCTATTCAATTTTAACAATCAGTAACTACCACTATGAATTGTAGGGCTCGAACTCTTGACTAGCAGTAGCACTGTATCCAGTTGAACTGGTTTTAGCAGAATGAAACAAATGTAGGGCTTCAGCTTGCTGAATGCCTTGTAAAAAGACTTGGGATGGAAAGAGAAAGGCGCTTCGCAAGCGAAGGCCCTACAATTTCTTGATCTTTATTAATCGTAATTGGACGAAATTAATTCTTGTCACAGAAGAGAGCTTTGCGAAGGCTGTTGTTCGATGCCATGTATGAAGACTCAGTTAATTCGAGGCGCTCCGTCAAGCGGAGGCCCTACAAGAAAGAATAGAATTAATAAAATTACTACGTAGTGAAAAAATTTAACAAAAAAATATTTTCCCTAAACTGCATCGATTTAATCAGCTCAATAATAAATCGTGCATTGGACAATTTTACTCTTTAGGTATTTTCTCATGCCCAGAAAACAAAATAAAATTTTTAATGATAATCCATATGCTTATCACCAGGAATTGATAGTTGAAATAACCAGCATGACAAATCTCGGTGTTGGAATTGGACGTCATGAGGGTTGGGTCATCATGGTTCCATATGCCTTAGCAGATGAAACTGTAAAAGTTAAAATTTGGCGCAATCATAGTAATTACTCTGACGCCGATTTGGTTGAAGTCGTAAAACCCTCACTCTTAAGAGTTGAACCCCAATGCGCATTATTTGGAAAATGTGGCGGCTGCCAGTATCAAAACTTGCAATACGATGCCCAACTCAAAATGAAAAGAGCTCATGTTGCTGAGATTTTCAAAAATATTGGTGATTTTGATTTTAATGTAAACGAGGTAATTCCATCTCCGCAAATTTATGCATACCGATCAAAAATAACACCGCATTTTCAAAAATTAAAAAGGGAAAAATTCAATCCCATCGGATTTTTAAAATCAAATACGCGGCAAATTGTCGATGTGCCTCACTGTCCAATTGCCACTGACGCGATCAATAATAGTTTACCCGAAGAGAGAGAAAAAGTTTTAAGCTATGAAAAAAAATTTCGTCGAGGGGGGACATTACTTTTGCGAGACACATTAGAGGGAGTGGTCACTGACAATAATGATATTGTGTCAGAAAAAGTCGGCGATTTAGTTTTTCAATTTCAAGCAGGAGAATTCTTTCAAAACAACCCATTCATTTTAGCAGAAATGGTAAACTATGTTATAGACCAAGCCAAATCTGAGAACAGCCGATTTCTAATTGATGCATATTGTGGTGTAGGAGTTTTCAGTATTACAGCCAGTAAATTTTTTGAACGATGCACAGGAATTGAGATCAGCGCACTATCAATTCATTGGGCAAATGGTAATGCAAAAATTAACGCAGTAAATAACTGTAATTTTATCATAGGAAAAGCAGAATCAATATTTGAAAATGTAGAATTTAATTCAGCTGAAACTACAGTTATTATAGACCCACCCCGCAAAGGCTGCGATAAAGATTTTATTGACCAACTGCTCGGCTATAAACCGGCAAAAATTGTTTATGTGTCTTGTGACCCGGCAACCCAGGCTCGTGATTTAAATTTTCTGATCGAAAATTATATCGTTACAAACATTCAACCGTTTGACCTCTTTCCACATACAAGACATATCGAAAATGTTGTGACGTTGAGTTTGAATAATTAAATTACAAACTCCAATTTTTTTTGAAGTAAGAAAATTTAACTTATTGAAAACTTCGGCATTGTCTTTCGAAGTTTTAATCGAGGAATACGGTCAAAATGAGCATCGTTACTTATTACAGTTGCATCTATCTCCAGAGCACACGTTGCAATTACAATATCAGTTAATGGTATCACCCTACCTTTCCGATCCAAATGCCATGCTAAATTTGAAGATTTTTCCCAGAATTGATTATCAATTTTAAATTCTGGAATGCTATTAAATAAATCATTTACTTTATCTTTTTGATTTAAATTTATTATACCTCTAACGACTTCAATTCGGATAACACCACAACTAAATATTTGATCTGTTCTCAACCACGGCTCTATAATTTTGTGCGGCTCTATTCGATTTCTGATCCAGTTTATATAAATATTAGAGTCAACGAGTATCATATTATGAAGGTTTTTCTAAATTGCGTAGGTTTATCGGATCATAATCAGGATCAACTATATCACCTTTAATATCTTGAAAAAACGGCTGACTAAATAGTTTGTTAATTTTAGCTATTCGCTCTGCCTCCGAGAGTGCAAATTCAATTGCCTTTTTTCGAGTTTTGATCCCGGTAAGTTTCATGACCCTTTTTAATTTCGATTCATCAAGTTCAATTGTTGTTTTCATATGGGAATATTTATGGGGTTTTCTACCTTACGTCAACCCATAATCTAAATTATTTAACTGGACAGTAACTTGAAACTCTCAACAATTCGATTATCAAAATAATAAACCAAATTAATGAATACTAAAAAAATAGAAGAATTACTGGCTACAATTGTAGAAAAAAACTGCGATTCTGACAAAGATGAGATGTTAAACGCGCTTAAAGAACTCGATTCTATCGTTCAACAAAATGAAGGACTGGATCCGAGACTGCAGCATTTTCTTCAACGACGCAGTTATCAAAAAGCACTTGATTGGATTAACAGCGAAGAAAACAATTAGTCCGCTTCTATCTCGTAACGATAATCTTCAATTATTGGGTTGCTCAATAACTCATTGGATAATTTATCCAAAGCACTCCGCAACTCTGGTGTATCCTCTTCAGCCAAATCAAAGGTTATTGTTTTACCAACTTTAACATTAGAAATATTTGTATGCCCCATACTTTCAATTGCCTGCTCAACAGCCGCACCTTGAGGATCGAGAACATTTTTTTTTGGATCAACATATACAGTAACTTTCATAATAAACTAAAATTTCACCATTCACCATTCACCATTCATAATTCAACTAGTCCCAGGACAAAATCATGCGAGTATAATATGAAGTGTCCAATTTTTTTACACCGGCAGCCGGCTTACTATTATAATCGTTAGCCAGACCGATACGCAGTTTCCAAAATTTTGACAACCCGAGTGGAATTTCAACTCCGGTATCCTGAACAAATCTGTAATCAGCAGTGTCTTCAATAGATGGAGTAAATTGAATATTTGTTTTAACACGACCCCATTTTGAAAATTGATAGTTGTGATCAACGCCAATATCCAAGCCAACAGTTTCAGCATTTGGTGCAGTATTAAAACTTTCATTTCTATAACTGATCCCCAGTTTTCCAACAAGACTGTGTTCCGGCTCTTCAAAAAAACGATAACTCAAACCGCCGGCAACTGTAGTTCTTAAATCCAAATCTTCGAATTCATCGGTTTCAATTTCCATGCGCGTGAACCAACCGACTTTCTCACTGAAATAAGCTGTGTAACTGACACCGGCTTTTACTTCATCAGAAGTTTTAGTATTATCATTTTTGGCTCGATCAATCAGGCCATAAAAATTTAAATTATCTTCTGGCCCTTTTAAGGTAGATGAAATTTTAATCGTTGTACCTGTTTCGTCACTGTTACCCTTCTTACCGGCAATATCAACAGAGACCTCGTGTTGCCATTTACGAAGAAGTTTTTCAGCTGCTTCTTTTTCTCTGGTAATTTCCGGATCTTCACTCTCTTTAGTCCACGACTCAACTACATCGCCCAATGATGCTTTTAAAGTCCCTTCTTGTCCGTCAATTTTAATTAACCGATCAGAATCGATACCTACCTTGCCCAAAATTTTTGATCCGCTTTTTACTCGAACAAAAATTGGGTTATCAGTGACAATATTTTTTACCTCACTCTGCTTAATTTTAATCTCTTCAGAATAATCAGTTGCCAGATGAATCGTGCCATTTTCAATTTTGGTAATGACACCAACTATTTGTGAACCATTGTTGGTCTCAACCATATCTCCGTAGGCAATGGTTAATAAAGATAAAATTCCGATTGATAGATTGAATATTCGTTTCATGATTAAATGGGTATTAATGGTTAAAATTTAAGGCATATAAGTTTTTACAAAGATATGTTTCAAACAAAAATTTAGATAAAAGAAAAGAACCTAATGAGTTAACTGTAACCGGGGTGTGCAAAAAAAAAGTCATTGCCCAACGCCTTAAACTCCCGGGTTTGGCGCGAGACGTTTGGTTAAAGAAGTTTGATCTACCACTGAGTCATAATGCGGCTACGCACATTATCAAACAGTTTGATTTGCTACGGCGCAAACGACGCAAGAAGTCAAAAAGAAGCGGGATTTAAGAGAAATTAAAGTAGCCTACAAACCCTTTACTCCATTCATGTTCGATGCCAAACTTCTCAAAGAAATCCCTCATTATTAGCCGCAAATGCTTCGTTCGAAATTGCCTCAATTTCAATATACTATTCGCGAGTTATCCACGGGTGCTCCTGTCTCTGAAACGGAGGACTGAGGCTTTGACCTGATTTCAACCAACGGCCAGTCTTCCCTATCTTATCAACCTTATAAAAATAAATCTGCGTTCAATCTGTGTTTCATTGTTATGGAATACATGTCACTACGTTCGGAACTCATTTCATTCGTTGAGGTGTCGCTTTGCTTATAGTAGTTCCAGCAAGAAAATATAATAATAATAATTAATATTATATTTTCTTGCTGGAACTACTATAAGTTGAAAACGACATCTACCAATTTCTTATGGCAGATGCTAAATATCGTTGTACAAGGTATATTAAGTTGAGGTAAATTTTTTTTAATTATTAATGTCCTCTGGAAGACTTTAAATTTTTTACATGATTTATTATTGATAAACAAATTCCAGAAAAATATTGCATTTATAGCATTATAATGACAAATAGTTATACTTATATATTATTTCATTGGCCAATAATCAATTTTTGCTAAATAGATGATCACGCGAACAATATTGAAAAGTCTCCTCAATCGTTTACAAAACGGTAAGGCTTTAATAATTCTTGGCCCAAGACAAAGTGGAAAGACAACTTTAATAAAGAGTGTAGCTCAAAAATCGGCTGAAAAATTTATATTATTTGATTGTGACGAACCCGATATACGACGGTTACTTGAAGCTCCAACATCTACACAATTAAAAAATATAATTGGTGAGAATAATTTGGTACTGATTGATGAAGCACAGAGAGTAAAAAACATCGGTCTGACTTTGAAATTGATTGTTGATAAAATTAAGTCTGTAAAATTAATAGTTACAGGTTCTTCGGCGCTGGAACTTGCTGATGAAATTAATGAACCGCTAACGGGAAGAAAATATGAATATTTTCTATTGCCAATTTCCATTGAAGAAATGCTTGGCACTCATGGTGCACTCGAGGAAAATAGACTGATTTCTACTCGTGTAGTCTTTGGAATGTATCCTGATGTAATAAATAATCCCGGAAAAGAGAAAGAATTATTAAAAAATCTGAGCAGCAGTTATCTTTATAAAGACCTTTTTTCTTATCAGGATATTCGCAAACCGGAAATATTAGAACGACTATTAGAAGCGCTTGCTTTACAACTAGGTTCAGAAGTGTCTTTTAATGAGTTATCTCAAATAATTGGTGTAAACAAAGAAACTATAAAGCGTTATATAAATTTGCTGGAAAAAACTTATGTAATTTTTCAACTACGTTCTCTGAATCGAAATCTACGCAATGAGCTTAAAAAAAGTCGTAAAATATATTTTTATGATAACGGAATAAGAAATTCAATTATATCTAATTTTCAACCGGTCAAATTAAGACAGGATATAGGAGCTTTATGGGAAAATTTTTTAATCAGTGAACGCCAAAAATATTTAAACAATAATCAGGTATATACTAAAACTTTTTTCTGGAGAACAAAGCAACAGCAAGAAATTGACTACATTGAGGATTTAGATGGCAAAATAAATGCTTATGAATTTAAATGGATGTCAGGCAAAAGAGTAAAATTCTCAAAGACATTTATTAATGCTTATCCTGTACAGCAAACAAAAGTTATAACACCCGACAATTATTTTGAATTTTTAACCGATTCGAATATTCCTTTGGTGGAAGTTTAATTTGGAAGATCATTTAAATTGCCAAGCACTGCTTTAGCTGATCTCGCCAGGATAGTTGGGTAAATTTCGTCACAGCGAGATATGACGCAATGTTACTATCAATGACTATTTTTGAAAATGTCGACCATCAGCCTTGGGATGGATAACAGTTTTACCATTTGGACCACATAATGTCAAACCGCGCTAAATCCATAAATCATTTATTTCCAGTATCATCTAATCTTACAATCGGATAATTTCTAATTCAACTTAATGCTTTGTAAACATAGGGCTTGATTAATATTTCAATTTCACTAAGTCCGATGGCTTTGTAAATTTTAACATTAACATTATAAAGACATGCCAGTTGCGACACCGGAGCAGTACACTAAAATATTAAATAAAGCACAGGAAAGTTCTTATGCACTTCCTGCTATTAATTGCACATCGATTATTACGATCAATGCTGCACTTAAAGCCTTTTCTGAATTAAAATCAGATGGGATTGTGCAATTTTCCACCGGAGCCGGGCAATTTGCTTCCGGACTTACATTGAAAGATTCGGTTTTCGGCAATATAGTTTTGGCCGAAGCAACGCATCGACTGGCTGAAAAACATAATGTCTTAGTTGCTCTGCACACTGATCACTGTCAGCCTGAAAAGGCAGCAAGTTTCCTAAAACCTCTTATCGCTGAGACAACAGCTAGAAGAAGCAAGGGTTTGAATAATCTTTTCCAGGGACACATGCTTGACGCATCAGCTTTACCGTTAGCTGAAAATATGACTCTATCACAAGAGTATCTCAAACTTTGTGCCGAAAATGAAATTATTTTAGAAGTTGAAGCCGGTGTTGTCGGCGGAGAAGAAGATGGTGCAGCAGGTACTGAAGATACACCTGAAGATAAACTCTACACAACACCTGAAGATATGTTGGAAGTCCATGATTCACTAAATGGCCTTGGACGATACATGCTTGCTGCAACTTTTGGCAATGTTCACGGCCATTACAAACCGGGTGCGGTAAAACTTCGCCCTGATATTTTATCGTCGGGACAAAAAGCTGTTATTGAAAAATATGGCAAAGACGCTGAATTCGATTTAGTTTTTCATGGTGGTTCAGGCTCAAGAAAAGATCAAATTCATGAGACACTCGATTACGGTGTCATCAAAATGAATGTTGATACTGACACACAATATACCTTTACACGTCCTATTGTTGATCACGTTATGAAAAATTATGACGGCATACTTATGGTTGATGGAGAAATCGGTAACAAAAAAGCCTATGATCCACGTGGTTACTTAAAGAAAGCTGAAGAATCGATGGCAGAAAGAGTAAAAGTCGCTTGTCGTGATTTAAAGAGCGAGGGTAAAACTTTGTTTGGATCGATTTAGGTAATAGATTAGGAAGAAAGTCTTACAGATTTCTTTGTCTGTTTAATATATTCAATTTCGTTCTTGTGCTTATCTCGTCTTCATCCACTGACAGACAACATAACACGATGTAAATTTTCCCTGCAGTTTTTCAATTAATGATTCTAACCAAATTATCGGTGGTGAATAAATTGGTTTTACACGTAAAGGAATTCGAAAGATCATGGAATTTAAAACAAATAAATGGGCTATGTTTCCTTTGTATTCTTCCTTTATGAATTTAAATTTTTTGGAAAATTCAATCTTTGCAGCTGTTAAATCAATACCTGCTTCATTCTCTGCAAACATATGGTCAGATCTATACCACAACTTTCTAAATTTGTCAGGAATTGACCCTTTGTGAGGTTCCATAAAACAGAAGTAACCACCAACTTTTAATATTCGATGCATCTCACTAATTCCTCCTATAACATTTGGATGAATATGATGTAATCCACCCACTATAACAACACAGTCATAGTAATTACTTTCAAGACCAGTCGATAATATTGAACTACAAATACCAATGCTTCCAGAAAAACGCTTTTTGAAATTATCAATTTCTTCTTGTGATATATCAACACCTGTTACGTGTGCACCTTTAGAGATTAAGTAACCTGTTGTTTCACCATTACCACAAAGTGCATCGACTACTTTAGTGCCGGTTAGATTAATATTTTCAAGCAGTGGCTCATTGATGAATCTTGTACGATATTTTTGACTCCATTTGTCACCATAGTGAGCTGAGTATTTTGAGGCAATATCATCAAAGTGTTGCCTCTGTAATTGTTCTGATTGACTATCTCCTGGCATATATTTCAATTTCACCTAACACGTTCGATAGCTCGAACATTCCAAACACGATTAAACAACTCAATTAACTATTGTCAATTATTATTACACGGATTGATCATCATTGGGGTTAAGTAAAACATGGAGAAATCAGGTTTCTAATCCGGCGTAGCCGGAACTAAAAAATTTAAAATAATTGTCATTGTGAGATCACGAATGTGAGCGTGGCAATCAATGTAGATAAAAGAAAAGTCATGGATCGCCGCGTCGCGTTGCTCCTCGCGATGACAAAATACTGGTATAAACTTACTAAACATTAACCATTAGCTAGGACAGCCCTGTAAAGTAATACTGAAAAATATTTAAGTTTTGATTCTATGCCTATGTTTATATAGTTTGATCACAAATGAGTAATACATCAGATACAGAGAATTAATAATACCATTATTCACACCGAATTAAATAATAAATGTTAAAAGAACATCCAAAATTAGTAGATATTTTAACAAAGATTATTGTAATTTATGTTATTATTTTAGGATCACTTAGTATTGCCCAACACTACCGACTTATTACTTCACCGGGCCAACTTGAATATAGAGAAAGCTCAATAATTTCAACAACTGACTTACTGCTTAAAGGTGAAAATCCATATGCTCTTAAAAATCTGCCGCAACACACTAATGTCTACGGCATTGTCTATAATTTAGTCACGCTGCCCTTCACAAAAATTTTTGGAGCTACTTTTTTAACGCACAGAATTATCACAGCCATCTTCATATTTGGGTCTGCAATAGTCATCTATCAATTTATCCGTTGGAGTGGAAACTCTCGATCAATAAGTATAGTTGGAGCACTGATATTTTATATTTTAATTATAAGAAGTTATACAACAATTGCCCGACCGGATAGTTTAGGACTCTTTCTTTTTCTTGTTGGAATATTAATTCCATGGCGACTCAATTACACAAATTCAAGTTTAGCAATTAGCATAGTTATTGGTCTATTGGCTTTTTTAACCAAACCGTATTTTCTTTTTGGCATACCGTGTATTGCACTCTATCTGTTTCTTTCAAAATCCAAAATAAAAGGGGTTATATATTTTATAATTTCAATCCTTTGCGCTGCTGTTCCTATCTTTATAATTCATCATTACCTTCCCTACTACTGGCATTGTACTTATTTAATTCATGTGACAATGATTGCAGTAAAGTTTGACTACATGCTACTGCAATCAGCGGTTTTTATGAAATTTCATATTGGCTTATTACTATTAATAGCAACTGAAGGTATTTTTTATTTTAGAAACAAACAAAATAGAAATTGGAGATTCACACAGCATCTCGGTGAATTAAATTTATTAAATCCCAACAAACCGTTATTATCGAATGAATTTGGCCTGATAACAGGAGGACTTATATCAGCGGGGCTAGTTTTAATTCTGAAGTTAGGATGGAATACCGGAGCTTACATGATCTACTATTATCATTTAGCTACACCGTTATTGATCATTTATTCATTAAAGTTTTTAAAGACTCATACAACTTATAGAGTACTACAACACAGCTTTATATTATTAAACCTGATTATATTAAACTTACATCAGCCAGTAAAACCGCAATTTACAAATATTGAATATGAGAAATGGAAGAGTCTGATAAATAAATATTCAAAGGTATATACGTCACCGCCTTTAGTTCATTTTTTAGTTAGTTTAGAAAAACCAATTTATGATAATGGGCAAACAGAATATTTTGCTCACGCCATTCCTGATTTTAATAATAAGAACCTGGTAGCAAAAACCCCTGATTACTTACGGGTGAAAGAGTTCATCCTCGATCTACGTGGTAAAATATATTCAGGATCATTCGATCTAGTTCTAATTGCCAGGGGCATTGAAATCAATTTTTTTGATGAATCAAGATTGAATGAAAAATACAAAATGACTGAACTTCGTTATCTCCCAGGTTATTACAGTGGCAGTCCTGATTATAAGGCTGGAACTTTTCACACAGCAATTGAAGTTTGGGTAAATAAAAAATACATTCAGGCTATTGAGTTCTGAAGCAGGCAACATAACAACATCTTCATGTCCTCTTCTATGAATTACCAGAGGCTCACGTTCATCAATTACTTGATCCCAAAGTGAGGCAAAATTAGATATTGTTTCAGTATATGTTGCTTCCATAGTACGTATATAGCATCTGCCATAATAAATTGGCAGACGCTATAAATGCTTTGTCAAATATTTAATGCAAAGAATTTAAATTCCAGAAAAACATACAATACTTATCGAATGTAGTCTTTAAAAAGACTGAAATTCAACATTAAAAATAATAAATTTGAACTCAAAAAAATAATACATAACTTCTAAATACAATATGCAAATAAAACCGGAACAAGCGTTATTGGTTCTCAATGGATTACCTAAAATTGGCCCAATTACTATCAAGAAATTATTAGAATATTTTTCTCATGATTCTGTTGCTATTCTAAATGCAAATAAAAGTGAGCTTAATAAAATATCTGGTATAGGCGATGCAGTAGTGAATTCTATTTCCAACTGGTCTGAAAATTTTAATTTGGAAAAAGAACTATCGTTGTTCAAAAATTATGACAGTGAATATATTTCAATCTTATCATCTGATTATCCAGAACTCTTAAAAGAGATATACGATCCTCCGACAATTTTGTACTGGCGTGGAAAGTATAAAATCAAGAATCCCTGCATAGCGATTATCGGCACACGCCGCCCTACTCTCTATGGTAGAGGAATCGCCAGAAAAACTGCCGAAGAATTATCGCGACTCGGATTTTGCATTGTCAGTGGAATGGCTAGAGGTATTGATAGCGAAGCGCATCAGGGTGCACTCGATGCAAATGGAAAAACCATTGCCGTTCTAGGAAATGGATTAGACATAATTTATCCTCCTGAAAATTTAGAATTGTATCGAAATATTTGCAAAAATGGGGCTGTAATTTCGGAGTTCCCATTTGGCAGAAAAGCCGACAGACGAACTTTCCCAATGCGCAATCGTATCGTCTCAGGTCTATGTCAGGCAATTTTAGTTGTAGAAACTAATTCTAATGGAGGCAGTATGATTACAGCAAAATTCGCTGCTGAACACAATAGACAGGTATTTGCTTTACCCGGAAGAATAGATCAAGCCTCAAGTAAGGGGTGTCATCAACTTATTCGTGATGGAGCCGCACTGTTTACTTCAGTAGATGATATACTCGAAGAACTGAATTTTCTTCAACCGAACTCAAATCCTTCTCCAAATCATGACTCACTAGATAAGCCAAATTCAGATAGTGACTTATCAGAAAAAGAAAAAATAATTATGCACTGTTTCACTGATTACCCCAAATGCTCACAAGACAAAATTTCTACCCTAACTAAATTATCACTATCTGATGTCGCATCAAATTTAATTATGCTGGAGTTAAAACACAGAATTTCCAAGCGAGCAGATGGGGAATTTGAAAAAAGGTTTTAAATAGTTACTAATAAACTGCCTAAATATGTATCTGAGATTGAGCCTTAACTAAGGCTTCATGGAGTTTATTTATTTTAAATGGTTTTGAAATATAATCATTCATACCGGCCCACAAACACATATCTCTACTTCCAACAAGTGAGTAGGCTGTCACGCCAATAATATAGACATTAGAGTTAATCAAGCCATCTTCACCGGATCGAATTTTTCTAGTAGTATCCAGGCCATCAAAATTTGGCATATGAACATCCATTAATATTATATCATAATTCTCGGAATGTAATTTTTCCAATGCTTCTAATCCGTCAATAGCAAATGTTGCTGTCAACCCGAGTTTTTTGAGCATCGTTTTAATCAAGTTCTGATTCGAATAATTATCTTCAACACATAAAATTTTTAAATCCGGTTTAATTTTGATTTTAATTTTTGCATCATCACCACCCGATGGTTCAAGCAAATCATCATCCTCTGTTGGTTCGACAAACACATTAAAATTAAATGTAGTACCTTTGCCAAATTTACTTTTGCAGGAAATACCCCCACCCATTGTAGTAACTAACTGCTTACAAATTGCCAAACCCAAACCAATACCTTCAATACTTTGTTCTTTCGATTTACTAATTTGAAAATAAGGTTCAAAAATATTTTTTTGGTTTTCTTCTGAAATGCCTTTACCGGTATCTGAAATAGAAAATAATAAATTATACTTATTTACAGTATTAAGAAACACAACATCCACCGTTACTTTAATAATCCCGCTCACTGAATATTTGATAGAATTCTGAACTAGATTTGTAATAATTTGACAAATTGAAACACTATCTCCAACTACTCTAGTTGGGCAATCAGGATCGATAGTAAACTCCAAGTCCAACCCTTTATCCATAGCACTAATCTTTAGTGTTTCAATGACATCACAAAGCTCACGAACCAGGTGAAATGGCTTTGCATCCATTTTAAGTGCTTTATAATCAAGCTGTGAAAAATTTAAGATGTTATTGATAATTGAAAGTAAACTTTCGCTACCGGAAACAATTCTGTCCACATACTCTGATTGTTCATCATTGAGTGTTGTTTCTGAAAGTAAATCGGAAAAACCAATAATTGCATTAATCGGTGTCTTAAACTCATGGCTGATCATCGCCATATATTGGTTTTGTGTCCGATTGGTATGATCTGTATCGGCAGCCATATCAATCACCTGATGATATGTGGCGTCCAACTTTTTAATCTGCTGCTCTTGTAGTTTATTTACGCTTATTAGATGTGATATTTTAGATTTAAGACTCTCTACTAGCGACTGAGGCTTAATTATCTCACCAGGCTTTTTACTGGTTAGCTTACTAAAAATAACAGGTGTATTGTTCATGTATAATGAAGTAATAAACGATTAAAAATGTATTAAGCTAGTAGTGCGTTATTTAATTTATTCAAATGTCTTAGAATCCCAGCCCCAATTAGAGCGTTCGACATTGATAAAATTTATATAAATTCTGTCTTTATTAATCTTAAGAAAATTTGATACAATATCACAAATCAACGGAGATAAATTTTTGGGAGCTTCATCGGATAAACTAATTGCCCTTAGTTCGACAAAGGCCATTGCCGCCGCCTCACCTCCAAATGCCATATGACTGGCCGGACTTATCGATACAGACATATAATCTTCCGGTTTACTGAGAGCAGCAGAACATTTTTGCGACAACTCTTTGATCAATCCAACTTGATCGTTATCAGAACTTTGTGAGTTCGTTGTGATACTGATATAAGGCATAGTATAAATTTCTGTATATAGATAATCTTAATTTTGTAAATCCGAGAATTTATCTCAGCCTAACTTTTACTCATTCTTTACAAGAATTTTTTGGCAATTAACCCCATCCCTCAAGCCGCTCTATCAGATTGATTCGTGCATTATTCAATAGATAGCCTACTATTTATTTCTAACGCTATTAAACTAGATTTAAAAACTTAACTTGTTGAAATGAACTATGATACTAACTATTTAACTAATTTTCTATTTATTGTCTTATAAGTTTGATAACATCTTCTAAAGTAACAAACCTTCGCAGCAAGTTACAAAACCTTCATTATCCTACAGTGAATAAAAATTGTTGGATAAAATTTATCAGTTATAAACTGCATAGTGAAGATCATTAATAATCATGGCTTCCTATTACAATTTATCTTTTTAATGAAATAGCTTCTTCGACAATTCGGAAAAGCTTCAATTATAGTGCATTAACAACCAAACGAAAGAACATTTGTGAATCTCCATTTAACGGCATACGTAGTTTAACCATCCTGAAAGTATCGTTATTATTGGCGGACGTATTATTTATTGGTTCTTCATAAAAATGTCTGGATCTTATGGGAAACCAATCTTTTAAATTTGTTGAATAGTAAACTTCATAATTCAGGTCTTCAGCCAATTTATTTCTTCGATAAATATACATAGCATTATATTGTTTTTCTCCACTCTCTTCTTCAAATTCAGATGTTGGCAGAGGGTTCTCTTCATCTTCTAATTCAGATATTGGCAGAGGTATCACTTCAACCTCTGTAGATGGAAGATCGATTACTGAAGGTGTGAGAGGATCAAGACCTAACGCATACTCCATCAGGTTTTTTATGTTATCCGAATCGGGATCTGAATATTTGGCTGGATTGTTCGTTTCCCATGGAATGCTCAATCCCCATTTGTCATAGGTTAAATAATTTGCCTCAGGTCTACTCAAAATAACAAACTCCCCATACTCAGAGCCGGCGTAAACGCGATGATTTGAAAAAGCGGCGGAATAAATTTTCCCATTCAACCCATATCCGTCAATAGTAACCGGTGCAGTCTCATCGGTTATATCAATAATGCGCACACCGTCGGACAAATCGGCGATAATGAGCAAGTTATCTTGCTTCGTAATTTCTTTGCCATGATTCGGCAATTGCAGGCTACTAATCCGGGTGATTGGATTTTTGTTTGTTATATCGAAAATTCCTAACCAACTTGTGGCAAAGATTGTGCTACCACCATAAGTGACATAAGCTCGATTGTCTTCTACTATTATATCATCGATATGAATTCTTGAGCCCAATGTAAAAGAGCCGACCAAAGTTGGGTTGGTTTTGCTGCTGACATCCAGAATTTTTATCGAAGAATTTTCACTAACATAGATGAAATTATCCAATACATCTATGGCTTCTGAAAAAAAGTTTAATTGGTAGCTGCCGACTTCGACAGGCTGGGCGCCATCACGCACATCGATAATGGATACGCCAAAATCGCCGATGCCATACTGGCCTATCGCATAAGCGTAACCGCTCTCAACAGCGATTTCAGTTTGGGTTTTCAAGGTGGTATTTTGACCCTTGATAGTGGGATTGGCCTTATCGCTTACATCAATGATATAGAGACCGTTAGAAGTTCCGGTGGCTACGTAGAGATAATTCCCATCGAGAACTCCATCATTTATATCGTTAGAACCTGGTAAGTCGAGATGACTGGACAGCGTAACGGGATTGGCTTTTTCCTGCAAGTCGAGAATGTTAAGTTTATTTCCGACAAAAAGGTATGCATAGTTATCATCAGCCAGAGTTAATTGAATTTTTTTGGCAAAACTTGAACGATGACTTTTATGAAGATCAGTTACTTGAATTTCGACGTTGTCTGTAGAATTCAATTCACCATCTGAAGCTTTTAATTGCAGGACATAACGTCCGGGTTCGGAAAAACTCACCGTAGTAGTGAGCAGTTTATTATTTCCAAAAGTTATATTAGCCGGACCGGAAAATTGACTCCAATTATAGCTTAGATTATTACTCGGACGGTTATCGTCATTGACAGATCCTTGCAGTCTGGTGGCGCTCCCTACTGAAATTGTCTGATCTTCACCTGCTTCAACGACCGGTTTCAAGTTTATATCCAACAAGTG
Source organism: Opitutales bacterium (assembly GCA_021772565.1). Lineage (GTDB taxonomy): Bacteria > Verrucomicrobiota > Verrucomicrobiia > Opitutales > JAJFLR01 > JAJFLR01. The sequence goes on from JAJFLR010000106.1 coordinate 30,595, forward strand.
CAGTGCTGCAGCTTTTAAATCAATTGCCGGCCCTATAAGAACTGAATCCTCTGAATGAATTCCTGTATCAACAAGTAGATTACGCATCTCTTCGGGTGAGAGTCTTTTATTCAAATTTTTTATGGCAAGCGACTGAATAGAAACAGACGCGGCAGCCACTAATGCGCTGGCAGAACTTGTCCCGCCAAAGAAATCAGTGTAACGCTGGTTAATGTCTCCGCCAACAGTCTCAAGGTTTCCATAACCGAGAGTAGCAACACTTATACCCCATGATTGTACGTTGATACGCGATCCATAACTACTCGTAGTAAGCCTGCTATGCGATGAATTTGCATTATTGGCACCCACTATAATTGCACCACTATCGCCTCTGCTATGATAGGCCGAAAATTTTTGTGCGTCAGTATTGACATTACCGTTACCTGCAGCCGCAACGACGATAATACCGGAATCTGTCGCCGTTTTTACAAGATCCCAAACCACCGGATGGTATTCCGCCATGACAAATTCACTTGTCGGTCCCCATATCTGCATTTCCAGTAAAATGACATCACCGGGAGTAGCGGAAGCTATCGCATCGGCAATCGCAGAAGGCCTGTCCCAGCCGGCTTCAACTGTCGATTCAGGGAAAGTAAAGACTTCTGCATCCGGGGCGACCCCTGTCATCCCATAAGCATTTACCGCCGCTATGGTGATACCAATGACTGCCGTACCGTGATCATCAAAGTCGTGCGAGGCAATGGTTTTGCCGGGTTGAGGATGCAGTTGCGATGCAGGTAAATCTTCATGTGAATAATTCCAGCCAAATTCACAATCAAGCAGCCGGACACCTGCTCCCGAAGCTCCCAATGAAGTAATATAATCAAAATTCAAGCCGGGGTCTGCACCTTTGTAGGTTTGATGAAATGAAAAGTCAGGTGTTGTCGGCGGTATATCTACCGGCGGCGGCGGCGGAACTCCCTTTGTCTGAATAAATACATACTCAACTTCTGGAAGATCTGATAGTATCTTCGCCGTCTCAATGACAAATATTCTATCTTTTCCCGGAAGATTACATTTCAAGATGTCATCGAGTCCTCTATCCGAATGACCACTCTTAATAGAGCGTGCTTTTAGTTTAGAAATTTTGGAGGGTGAAAGTTTAAGAAGCTTTGCAAAAGTAATTTCACGCGAGTGTATTATTGTGCGAATTTTATTTAATCGCTTCTTGCTTAAAATATCTGATGAGATTGATCGAGTTTTCCGATCAGCCTGTAGCTTGAACTTCGGTCTGAATTTTACGATAATCTCATATTCCGCCCCTTCTGCTATATCGGAAAAATTATCTTCCAGGTATATACGTGCATTGGGAAGCTTTTCTTCAGGGATTGAGTTTGCTAAAAGGCGGACTGGCTCAGTCGAAGAAAATGCCGTTAGCCCTAAAAATAAATACAAGAGAGAAGTAAATAACGTTAAATCTGTTTTGGTTCTTTGCATAAATAACTATATTACTAATTACTCACTTCGATGTGCAAGCGAATAAAATGGTGGTTCTCTAATTGGAATTGTTATTTACAGTCGCACTATTACTTGCTCTAAGTCACCATCAAGATCAATATCGACATAAGCCAAATTGATATCGTTTCCATTGAGCGTTTATGGGGTTTGTTCGGCGTCTTGAGCGAAGCGGAAAATGCTTAATAACCCCATTGACATTGACCCAAATTTAACTTTTAGATTTTAAAGAATGATATTTTTAGCAGCATTGTTTAAATTCAGGATTCAGGATTCAGGATTCAGGAGATAGGAGATAGGAGATAGGAGATATGAAAAAGCCGATGTTTACTAATGGAGAGAATTCGCTTTGTACTGGGGCGGAGTCGAGTTTTGGGTTGTCGCGTCGCGGTTTCCTCAATAAATTTGGGATGGGGCTTGGAGGAATGGCGCTGGCGGATATGATAAATCCTGCGTCATCAGTTCAAGCAGCGGCTGATCGTGGGATTCTCGGTTCAAGTCACGCTCCGGCCAAAGCCAAGCGGGTGATATATTTATTTCAAGCGGGTGGACCTTCGCAAATTGACTCGCTTGATTACAAGCCGGTGTTAAAACAAAGGCATGGTCAGGAATTACCTGATAGTGTGCGCAAGGGGCAACGTCTGACGGGTATGTCGGGGAACCAATCGAGCCTTCCGCTGGCGGGTTCGCCATTTGAATTTCATCAGCATGGAGAGAGTGGTGCCTGGGTCAGTGACGTTTTGCCGCACACGGCGAAAATTACGGATGATATTTGTGTGGTGAATTCGATGTTCACCGAGGCAATCAATCATGACCCGGCGATCACATTTTTGCAGACTGGGTCTCAGATTGCGGGCAGGCCGAGCATGGGGGCATGGTTGAATTATGGACTTGGCAGTGATAATAAAAACCTGCCGAGCTTTGTGGTATTGATCACCAAAGACAAAGGAGGGCAGCCGCTATATTCCCGTTTGTGGGGCAGTGGTTTTTTGCCCTCACGCTATCAGGGTGTGCGTTTTCGTGCGGATAAAAATCCGGTTTTATATCTAGGTAACCCAGATGGGGTCAGTGCATCAAGTCGACGCAAGATGCTCGACAGACTAGGGGAATTGCATCAGCTGGAATTGGAAAAAACAGGGGATTCTGAAATCGAAACACGGATCTCGCAGTATGAAATGGCCTATAAAATGCAGTCATCGGTGCCAGAGGCGACAGACATCAGTGGCGAGCCAGAGTATATTTACGACCTTTATGGTCAAGATGCGAAAAAGCCGGGGACCTTTGCTTACAATTGTTTGCTGGCTCGCCGCATGGCGGAGAGAGGAGTAAAATTTACTCAACTTTATCATCAAGGGTGGGATGCCCATGGTGGGGTGAAAGGCAGTATGGAACGTCAATGCAAGGAAACAGATCAGGCATCGGCCGCATTGGTTTTGGATCTTAAACAGCGAGGTATGCTGGAGGATACATTAGTGGTGTCGGGAGGTGAATTCGGACGGACGAACTATTCACAGGGGAAACTCAATGGAGATAATTTTGGTAGGGACCATCACCCACGTTGTTTTTCGATGTGGTTTGCCGGTGGAGGAGTGAATGCTGGAACCACTTATGGGAAGACCGATGATTTTGGCTATAATATCGCCGAAAATCCGGTTCATGTGCATGACTGTCACGCGACGATGATGAAGCTGCTTGGTATTGATCATGAGCGATTGACCTACAAATTCCAGGGATTACGTATGCGTTTGACGGGTGTCGCGGGCAATGTGATTCCGGGTATGATGGCGTGAGTGCAGGGATTCTAAAACGAAGCGGGGCTTCGGGTTAGGAGTGGAGATTATTTTCATCGCAGAATTTAAGCGATGATGATAGAGATGGGGCAATCAAATATTGCCAATCCATCTTATGAAAAATTCTCAATCCACCCGTATCTTGTTTGTGTTTATCGCCGGTTTTTCGGCTGCCTGGTATCTTAGCGGGCGTTCATTATTACCCGTTGAAGAGGTGAAAGCTCAGGCAGCCAACACAACGTTGGAGGCTCAATTTGCTCAAATGGTGGCTGACTTTGATCGCATGCTTTCACGTGGTGAAAATGTAGGAGTGGTAGGAAACACAAATGCAGCCGTGTATAGCTACCGATCAGGAAAGTGGATTACGGCAAGGCTTGCAGGAGGCTATCGGATTATGGAATCTGATGGTAACTTCTGTGCTTTAGGGAATGCGTCCGCTGCCGTATGGAGCGATAAAAAACAGGAATGGGAATATCAGAACCTTGCCGGAGGGAGGAGTATAGTCAGTTCCCAGGGTAGTTTTTGTGTGATTGGCAGTGGGTCAGCTGCCGTATGGGATGTGGATACCCAGTCGTGGTATCAGGAAAACCTTCGTGCAGGTACTGCCCTTACGGTTTCTCAGGGAACCTTCTGCGCAATGGGTGAAAACAAAGCGCTTGCCTGGAACAAAAAAAACAAAACCTGGGTCTCTCAGGCGATCCCTGCGGCGGCGAGAGTAGCGGGTTCCGGCGGCTAATGGTCAAGCGAAAGACTTTCTTACTCTTTTGTAAACAGTTTGGAATATTGTTCCAAGCCTTCTTCTTTCAATTTTTCCACTGGGACGAATCGTAGAGAAGCTGAGTTAATGCAATAACGGAGACCGGTGGGTTGAGGGCCATCGTTAAACAAGTGGCCAAGGTGAGTGTCGCCGGTTTTTGATCGCACTTCAGTTCGGGTCATGCCCAAGCTGGAGTCTACGATCTCCAATACTTCGCTTTTGTCGATGGGTTCGAAAAAACTGGGCCAGCCGGTCCCGGATTTGAATTTTGAGTTTGATGCGAACAATGCCTTACCGGAGATAATGTCGACGTAAACGCCGGATTTTTTATTGTTCCAGTAATCGTTTGAGAAGGGGCGCTCGGTTCCGTTTTCAACCGCGACCTTATATTGGATGTCTGTCAGCGTTTCTTTGAGTTCTTTTTTGTCAGGTCTTTTGAAGGTCGACTTGGCACTTGGCGCAGTAGCGGGAGGATTGTCAGGTGTTGCTGCTGGTTTATCGTCAGCTTTCTTGTCTGGCGGTGGCATTTGCGTGCCTGAGCCTTTGGGCATCTGAGTGCCGGACCCCTTTGGCTGGGGCGCTGATTTTTCCGTTGAGGGTTTTTGATCGCAGGCGACAAATAACAGTGTTGTGCCGGCGATCATAGTAGAGGCGAGTAATGATTTCATAGATAGAACGATTTATGTCAATAAACTGCAATTGAGCGGGATTTCAAAGCCACTTTTAAAGATTATGGGTATTACCTTTAGAGCAGTGGGAAATTTGT
>JAJFLR010000107.1 GCA_021772565.1 Opitutales bacterium
ACTTTATGAACAAATCCTAACGAAAAGTACAGGTAAAAAAATTGTAAAAAACATTCATATGCCCCATGTTGTTCACTAACAATACCTTGTGTATTGGATTAAATCAGTAAAATTGTATAAAAAAACTTAGGAAAACGTGTCTCAAGTTGCGGAAAAAGGTTTAATTGGAGGGATAATAGGCGGTGTCATTGCAGTGATTAGTTTTTTAGGTAAGAAGAGAAAAGGGAAAAATAAAAATCGGTAAAACTGCATACTTTATAACGGTAATCAAAAATCAATTCATCAGGACACACATATATGTAATCGATTTAATTTCCTAAACACGATTTCGAAAATAGTAAATTAAATTAATTTATTCTTAATTAAAATACGTAGTTCAAATTATAAAATTGTTTCACTCCTTTTTCCACAGCCACTTCCAAAAAGTTTTAGTATCTTCCAAAATTAAGTAAAGGGACGGAATCAGAAACAACGTAATTGCAGTGGCAAATAGTATACCGAATGCCAACGATGTCGCCATGGGGATTAAAAATTTCGCTTGTAGACTTTTTTCCATGAGGATTGGTACCAGGCCAAAAAATGTTGTTAGTGATGTGAGCAGGATCGCTCTAAAACGTGCAGCGCCGGCTTCGCGAACCGCGTCCATCTTTGGCTGACCCTTGGCTTCGTTTTTATTTATAAAATCTACCATGACCAAACTATCGTTTACCACGACCCCCGCTAATGCAATAATTCCACAAAGTGATAATATACTAATAGGCATATCGTTAGCTATTGCACTCATAATCCAATGACCGAGAATTGCCCCGACAACACCGAATGGAATTACCGACATTATGATTAATGGTTTGCTGTAAGATTTTAGTGGTATAGCCATCAGTGCATAAATTAGAATGAGTGCCAAAATACTGTTTTGTCTTAAGCTGGCCATTGATTCCTGCTGATCCCTACTCTCTCCTTCCAGACTGTATAATGTATCAGGATATTTACTTTTTAACTCAGGTAAACTTGAATTGATGATACTAGTAATAACGGTTTGTGGTTCTGTGGTGCTCTTGTTCACTTTAGCAGTCACATTGACTACTCTTTTAAAATCTTTTCTGATAATTGTTGAGTAACCTCTTTTAAATTCCATATCGGCAACTGTTTCAAACGGCACTTCAATTCCGTCATCAGTTCGAATGCGCATTCCTTCAAGAGAGCTAATAGAATTGCGGTGTTCGGGTGGAAATCTAACCATCACCTTGATTTCATCTTTACCACGTTGTATACGCTGTGCCTGAGCACCATAAAAAGCCTGACGTACCTGTCGGGCTAATTTTTCATACGATATGCCAAACGCTTCGGCTTCCGGTTTCGGTTTGAGTTGAATTTCTTTTTTTCCGGCTTTAAATGAATCTTTAATATCATAAACTCCGGGATAACTTGCCAATATTAATTTTAATTCATCGGCAGCTCTATCGAGTTGCTCATAATTATTTCCGTCCAATTGAAAATCAATGGCCGTCGAACGGTGTCGGATAACCCCTGAAAAATTCATACTGGAAGAGCCAGGTATCTGCCCGACATTTTCACGCCACCGGTTAACAAATTGTTTTGTGCCAAAGGGCCGTGATTCCCCTGGTGATAACTCTACCGCAAATTGAGCTTCTGTGTCGGATGTATTGTAGGTTGAGTATTGCAGTAGTGCCCCTTTTTCCAAACTAAATTCTTTTTTGAATTGAGCATCTGTTTTAACTAACGCAGTTTCAATTTTTTTCACCGCCTTCTTGGTTATATTTACTGGTGTACCTTCAAGCATTGATAGACTTACGCGAGGGTAATCGGTTTCCACATCCGGAAAATGAACCCATCTGACAATTCCGCCAAGAATTAATCCGACACTTAATATTACAAGCGCGATAAAAAATGCGATGGTTATGTATCTGTAGTTAAGAGTGACAGCTAATGTTGGCTTATAAAAAGTATGAATAAAATATTCCAGGCCATCAGCGACACGACTCTGAATTCGAGTAAGTATATTTTTAGATTCAGAAGTTTTTATGTTAGCCAGATGTGCTGGCAAAATTAATTTTGATTCTACTATGGAAAAAAGTAAGCAGAGGATAACGACGAGTGCGATACCACTCCAAATTGCCCCTTGAACTCCTGGAATCATTAACATTGGTGTGAACGCGACAACAGTTGTCAAAACACCGAAGAGTGCCGGTACAACAACTTCCATAGTTCCTTTGATGACATTGTTTACACTTTGGCCATCACGTTTGACAGTCGTATAAACATTTTCTCCAATAACAATCGCATCATCGACAACGATACCTAAAACCAGAATAAAGCCGAAAAGGGTTATCATATTTATTGAGATATCAAAAAACGAAGTCGGCATTATAATTAACGTCCCCAAAAAACTAACCGGTATTCCCATCATTACCCAAAAGGCTAATTTAAATCGCAAAAATATTGTCAGTAATAAAAAAACTAACATGCCGCCGAAGAGAGCATTTTTTAACATAAGATTAAGCCTGTCCTTCAGCAGTCTCGACCTGTCCGCCCACGCCGAAATTTGCAAACCTTGTGGCAACGTGATACTTTTTTCAGCAACAAACTTTTTAATAGCAGCTGATACATCGAGAGCACTCTGATTGCCGACACGGAATACCTGAAGTCCAACAGCAGGTTTTCCGTTGAACCGAGAAATATTTTCACGATCTTCAAACCCATCGACGACATTGGCGATCTGACCGAGTAATATGCGGGTACCATCCTCTTCTGTGCGCAAAGGAATTTTTTCAAACTCGTGTCCACGATAGGCTTGCCCTTTACTGCGAAGTAAAATTTCCCCACCGGAAGTTTTTAATGAACCGCCGGGCAAATCAATTGATGAACGACGGACGGCTCTAACAATTTCATCAAATGTGAGATTATATTTTCGCAAAGATTCTTCAGAAATTTCTATGGAGATTTCGTATTCTCTGGCACCTCTGATATCGACTTGTGTAATTTCCGGCAAACGCAACATTTCGTCACGAGTTTTTTTAGCAAATTCCTTTAAAGTCTTTTCATCGGCATCGCCATAGAGGTGCACCCAGATTACTTCGCGTTTTCTCGTCCGTTCATAAATTATCGGTTTCTCAGTTTCAACTGGTAGTGTTGTTATAGCATCGATGCGAAATTTTATCTGATCAAGTAATTCGCTGACTTGGTAGTCTGGCTCAAGCTCAATTTCGATCGTTGCAATACCTTCACTGGCAGTTGAAGTTATCAGCTCAATTCCTTCGAGATCCTGAATGGACTCTTCAATCTTAATGCAAACACCATCCTCAACCTCAACGGGTGCCGCCCCGAGGTATGGGACGCGGACAATAATTGTTTGAAGATCAATTTCAGGAAAGAATTCTTTTTTGATGGAGAGTGCTGAGAGGATGCCGGTGATTAAAATGGCAATCATCAGTAAATTTGCTGCGACATGATTGCGAGCAAACCACGGAACTATGCCTCGTTCTTCATTTTTTTCCATTATTAGATTGTGATGATTTATTGACCTTTTTGTTCAGACGCCAGATTATATTGGCAAACAAAAATAATTAAAATTATTATGTCTAACTCAATTAAAGTCAAAGTTTGTGGGATAAAGCGAGAAGAAGATAGCGTAACAGCTTTGATCGAAGGAGCTGATTTCATTGGAATCAATGTTTACAAGGATTCACCCAGAAGTGTTTCTTTGGATCGAGCAGAAGAGTTGTTAGCTAAAATTCCAGAAGGCAAACGAGTTGTTGTAGATGTCAGTCCGGATGACACGAAACGGATGCTAATAAAAAAATTGAGCTTTGATTATTTTCAGCTGCATTTTGATATATCTACTGAAGAAACAGTTATTTCTGAATGGGTTAAAATATTTGGTAGAGAAAAGTTATGGCTGGCACCGAGAATTCCGTCGATTGATGAGTTTCCAAGATTTCTGTTTGATTATGTAGATACATTTTTGATCGATGCTTTTTCAGAAAATGTATTTGGAGGAACAGGTAAGACTGGTAACTGGGATGACTTTGCAAAAATCAGAAAACGGTATTTAGAGAAAAATTTTATTTTAGCCGGTGGCTTAAATCCTGAAAATATTTGCGATGCAGTAAAAAATTCCGGAGCGGAACATGTTGATGTGAACAGTGGTGTCGAATCAGAGCCTGGCGTTAAGGATGCAGAAAAAGTACATAAATTTTTTGCTGCGCTGAAATCCGGATACTGACGCTTAGGGAGTTTAGATAAATTTTTATGATGTAACTGAGTTACACTTCATCGATATCTACTATACGAAATTCCTTGACTGCGTGATCAGACCAGAAGCCAATAACATAATCACCAATTAGGATAAACTGTACTCGTTGCTTGAGCTCTAATTCAACTGCTGTATTCATACAGATGAAATTATCGTTTCATACTTATATGTCAATAGAATTGCATGCTAATTGTTGGCTAATTACTCATCGCATCTTTGGCTTTGTCTAAAGTCTTTTTTTCCTCATCCGTTAGAGACCCGAAGCCTTTTGAATTTATTTTATCGAGAATACGATCGACCTCTTTTTGCAGATCTTTTCGATTTAAGATGTTTACGCTGTATTTGTATTTTGGTTTTCCGGAAGTGCCACTGTTTTTAAAGAAGTTGGGAATGCTAAAATTGAAGGATTTATTTTCGAACCAAAAATCCTTATTCATAAAATATTTGTAGTACAACCATCCACCAAGGATTCCACCCAAATGTGCCGAATGAGCTACATGTGTTTTAGCACCGGGGGGAAGTTCTTGAAATAAAAAGAAAAACAGGTCTACACCCAGTACAACCCATAGTAAATTTTTTGGTTTTACCCGTACAGGGATTATAAAAAATAGGAGTAAGGTTATTGTTTCATTTGCGTGTAAAATGCAAAAAAGTGTAAGTAATCCCATAGCCGCGGCAGATGCACCGATAAGAAAACCTCCTGAGTGATTAAATAATAGATAAACAATGCCTCCAGTAATTGCAGAAAATAAATAGAGTGTCAGAAGTTTTCGGGAGCCAATATCTCTATCAATTGTTCTGCCAAATATAAATACGATAAACATATTAAATATTAAATGGAAGGGATTTTGCACATCATGCAGGAAACTGTAGCTAATTGGTGTCCAAATAAAGAAACTTTTTAGTGAATATCTGGAAAGTGAAAAAAAGTTTTCCATCAGTGGAACATGGATCCACCAGACAAATACACTCTGCATTACAAAAACAATGATGTTTGAAATAATTATCCATTTAAGTATAGGTATTGGGGAGCTTCCACTGTATTGGTAGCCTTGCCGCATATATGGTCTATCGTATAACATATTTTTATTTTGGAAATAGAGAATGGAGTAAAACTTGGGTTTATCCAATAAAAATAAGGAATTTTAAATATCAATCTTGACTAATTTGATATTTTTTGGATTTTAGCGCACTACTATGGCAGAAAAAGATGAAAAGTGGCCTGATAATATAAAAGGCAAGTTTTATGTCGATGAACAATGCATCGACTGTGATCTTTGTCGTGAAACTGCGCCTGATTTTTTTACGCGTAGTGACGACGGCGGATTTTCTTTCGTATACAAACAGCCTACTGAGCAGGAAGATATCGATTTATGCATGGAAGCCTTGGAAGGTTGCCCAGTTGAAGCCATTGGTGATGACGGTGACGAATAAGACGGAAATTCTATTCTAAATTAATTCAGTCGCCTTTTTTCGAATCGTATCATCGAAATCGATAACTTCATCCAGGCTTTCTGCCTTTTTGTGCGGAAGAGCAGACATTGTTTTTTCGATTAATTTTGCAATTCCGGTAAAGGGGATCTGATGCTTTAAAAACGCGTCCACGGCGATTTCATTGGCGGCGTTAAAAATAGTCGACGCGGTACCGCCCGAAATAAGTGCTTCACGAGCTAATCTGAGACAGGGAAATTTATTTAAATCCGGGGGTAAAAATTCAAGATTAAACATTTTTGTAAAATCGATCGGTTTATCGACGCCGGTAAATTTCTCAGGAAAAGTTAAAACATGCTGAATTGCAAAAGTCATCGATGGAGGTGAGAGTTGTGCGATTACCGATCCATCTTGCCATTCAACCATTGAGTGAACGATACTTTGAGGGTGCACAACGATTTCAATTTGATTGGAATGTGCGTTAAATAGCCAATGTGCTTCGATAAGTTCTAAGCCTTTGTTTGCCATTGTCGAGGAATCAACAGTAATTTTTGGCCCCATATCCCAATTCGGATGTTGAATCGCATCTTCCGGTTTAATTTTGGCCATTTGCTCGAGTGTAAAATTTCGAAATGCACCACCCGAGGCCGTGAGTATTATTTTAGAAAGGTCTTTGCTATTTCCAGATTGTAAGCATTGAAAAATAGCGTTATGCTCACTGTCTATCGGCAATATGCTAACATTATTTTTGTGAGCAGCTGCCATGACAAATTTTCCTGCCATGACCAAAATTTCTTTACTGGCGAGGCCGATATCTTTGCGTGCTTCAATAGCCGCCATAACTGGTTTTAAACTTTTCGTACCGACAATCGCGGCGATAACCATTTTAACTTCTGCTAGTGTAGCTAATTCTGACAATCCATTTTCGCCACAATAAAGTTTTGTGTCACCGGAAAATAAATTACTTCTTTGTGCTTCAGCATATGCTTTTTGGTCACCAATTGCGACATGCTTAACGTGAAATTTTTCTGCGATCGCCGCCAATTTTTTGTAACGCTTGCAACCGGCGATGGCGAATAATTCAAATTTATCAGGATGCTTTTCAATAACGTGCTGAGTATTTTCTCCAATGGATCCGGATGCGCCGAGCAATGCTATTTTTTTTATCACGGGGTAATGGTTATTATAATTTAGCGGCAATATAACTTCTCAAACCTTTATTGGAAAACATTGTATGCTTTAAAAAAATCCAGTTGAACGAATTTATCAATATCATTATGGGGAGAAATCCAAATAAAAGGTTTCATCGTCTATTTTATAAAATGAAAGATCGAATCTGCCGTCAAACGTATATATGCTTGCGGCTCGCTGTTTTGTTCTGACCGTAGTCCTTCATTAAATTATTAATATTATTTACTAAATAAATGATTTTGAACTTCAGATTCTATGCTAGACGGACGTTCCTCTTGCAGTGAGTCACAAATGCAACAATATTGCTGGGTTATGGGATAGATATAATTATTTTTACATTCACAGTCCCAATAGTCTAAATTTAAAGTTATGTTGCCAGCATACTGGAGGCGTTCATTACGTGCATTAAATGTGTCATGCCAGCAGTTAATATCTTTATTCAAATTGATCCCCATTTCAATGGTTTTGTATGATAGTTTACTTGTTTTGTATTTATTGTTTTCTCATTAAAGTTTATTTTATACGTTGGATTGAAAATTACATTCATTTGAGGTACTTCACGCAAGTTGCTTATAACTATTAATGCATAATCATCCTTGTAAACCTTAGCCTTTCCAAATTCATTTTTTGTCATCCTGATACTACCATAGTCGGTACACAGACCTTTTATTTCTGCAAGAAAAAAATGTTTTTGAACCTCAATTTGGAAATCATATCCATCACCAAATAACCGTGCATCTTCTAAAATACCGTACTCAAAAGCTTCAACATTTGAAAAGTTATTCATAAAGTACAGTTCTGCTTCCTGTCCTGTTATCTGGAGTTGCTTAAATTTACTTTTTAATACTGGACTTATTTTTTCAGCTGACTCGCAAATAACAGAACATTTTTCTTCAAGATATAGTTTTACAATATTTGAATAAGCAACTGCATCAAGGGAACCAAAAAGGGAATCTATAAGAATCTTACGATGAATATAAGCATCACTCTTTTGCCACCACCCCTTTCTCTTATTATCAAAAAATGGATCAAATAAATCTTGTCTATTTTTTACTGTACCAATTGTCTCAGCAATCTTTATTTGAACTATATATTCATAAAAAGCAGTTTTGGTTTTAAAACCAAAACTGCTAACAAAGATTGTATCAAATTTAGCTAGACCGTATCCAATTAAATTGAGAATCTCATAGTTTTTGTGCTGTCCCTGATACATTTGAAAGATTAAGCAGCCTTTACAAATGTCTGCAACCTCGCTCTTTCTCTGTTTGTAAGCGCACGATTTTCTTTCCAGTGATACATATGAGTTCCGCCTCCACCACTTCCGGTAAGAGTGTATGCAGGTTTTTCCGGATCGAGCCGTTTATATATTTGACTAATTCTAGCACCGCGAATATTTAGCCTTAAGTGATCTGGAATACCAGCTGTAAAAGCGTTTTCTCCAGGTTTTATGTATTTCAAACGTTCTATTACTGCCTTGGATTGCTTAGTTAGTTCATTATTTTTATGGGTTTCTTTAATTGGAGGAATTTCAATGGCATTTTTACATGAGACATTTATGTCATTAAAAGGATTCGAAGATGGGACTTTAAAATTTATAGAAAAATCCTTTTTAATGCCTATTATTATAATTCGCTGTCGTGCTTGAGGGACTCCATATTTATTAAATTTATAAAGGTGAGGATAAACAGAGTATCCTGCATCATAGAATTCTTGAAGAATGATATTAAAGGTTTTTCCTTCATTTGAGTTTTTTAAACCCCCAACATTTTCAGCAAGAAACCAATTCGGCTTAAAATATTTTAAAGCTTTAACTCCGTAAGAATATAGAGGCCCGTAATTGCCATTAATTCCTTTTTGCTCACCAACAACACTAAAATCATTACATGGAAAACCAAACGCCAAAGCATCAATTTTAGATATTTTTTCTAATCTTTTAAAATCAAGTTTTCTTATATCTTCGCATACTACAGATTCTGGGTTATGAGGACATATATTACTACGGTATGTATCACAGGTATCAGTGTCATAATCTGTTGCCCATGCATGTTTTATTTTATATATTTTATTTTCAGTTTCGATTTGAGCATATTTTGCTCCTAATGCTATTCCGCCCGGTCCAGAAAACAATTCTCCCAATCTAAACTCAACTATTTCCTTTTTTTTCATGTTTTTACTAATAAAGTTACTATTTTTCATTGGCCATCAAATACTTACTTCTTTTCTCAGCAACTTTTATTATTTTTACTTTACTTATGTCATCATCATAACAGTAACCATTAGGAACATCTAATACTTTTAAAACCTTGTTAATAACTTCACATGGATTTCTTAATATATCACATTCCCATAAAACAATAATTTTCCAATTTAATTTTTCGAGAGATTTTTTCACATATTTATCACGTTCTTTGTTTTTTCTAAATTTGTCATGCCAATATATTTCATTAGTTTTTGGGAAAGTGGCTTTTTTGCAATTTTCATGTCTATGCCAAAAACATCCATGAACTAGAATTATGGTTTGGTATTTTGAAATTACAATATCTGGGTTTCCAGGTAACTTATTGGCATTTATCCGAAACCGTATCCCTTTTCTGTGCAATAAAGACCTTATTATAACTTCTGGTTTGGAGTGCTTATTTTTAATCATGCTCATATTCCATGATCTTTTTTCTCTGCTCAAATGATCTACCATATATTTTCTCACAAATTGAACCTCAAAACCAGAGGGTTAATGGAACTTCAAACTAATACATTTATATTTTATATGGGACTCTTATATCAACATTTTCTTTTTTAAAATCTTTAGTATTTCGAGTAACGAGTATGCTTCCTTCTTCTTTTGCAGTTGCATAAATGATTGCATCGGGGATTTTCATTTTAGTTTTTTTTCGAATAGTTACTGCTTGTTCAGCAATCTGATTGGATAAGCTAATAATATTAAATAAAGCCAAAAAAGAGCGAACTGCTTTTTCTTCATCATCAGATTTAACTCCAGCTAACACTTCAATCATAGATATAATACTGAGCAATTTTTCATCAAATCTGTCTATTTCTATTTTGGCTTTTTTAATACCATTCAGGTAATCGATTAATATATTTGTATCAAAAAGTGCTTTCATTACCATTCACTTCTTATTTTGGATTGATATTCCAACCCGTCAACTTTTCGATTTTTCCAAATGCCAAATGCTGCTTTTGCAGAGTTTTGATTTTTATTAGCCAGATATTCAGATAGTGCAGATCTGATTACTGATGCTTTTGATCGTTTTTCCTGTTTAGCTACGGCATCAACATTATTCGCAATTTCTTGTGGTATATCAATAATTGTTCTCATAAAATGATATCATGTATCGATATCATATACAGTCAACACTTATTAATAGAATTTCAACAATATTGTCATCTTCATGAAAACTAACATTATCGCCAATTCTTAATACTGTAGGTTGATGACAAATACTTCCATTTATTTTAATTTCGATTTGAGAATCAGGAATTAATTCTATAGTACCAGCATTAATATTTATTTCACTAGTTTTGCAAAAATTCAAATCAGGAACCAAATGACTAACGCTCACTTTATTAGACTGCTTTTCACTTGAAAGAACAGTTAATGAATAAGCTCGACCTTCGTATACTAGATGAGTTGGCAGGTTTGAATCCGTTGTTGGGATATCCTCAGTGGCATTTGAATCTTCATTCAATTGCTTTATACCATCGTTTGAAAAATTGATAGCGGTGATAATAGGTGTCTCTTCTATATCACTGACTAAATCTTTATCAATCCCATATCTGGCTGCACCCTTAGCGGCAGCTCCTTCCGGTAAAATTCTTACTTCTAAATTTGAATTCTTAGAGATTGCTTCATCTAACCCGACTAAGCGATTTGCTCTTTCTGAAAGCAGAATCAAACAATTTTTATACGATAAACTTTCTTCAGTTAATAACTTATTAATTTTATCTGTAATCCGATTACACGTTTGCTCTAAATAATTTAAAATAAAATCACGGCGAATTGTTGTTCTCCAGGATCTGGACTTACCAACTATTTCGAGGTCTCTCTCATGCACTGTATTTATATTTTTTAGCAGTTTGACAATTTGATTATAAAATTCCTGTTCGGTATTTCTATTATGGGTGACGTCAAAAGTAGTCTGACTTAGAAAATGATTGGAGAGCCAAGCAAGCAGATCATCAAGTATCTGTGAAAAACCAAAATTGCGAATAGATGTGGATTTAACAACTTTAATTTGATTTGCTGAATTCAATAACGTTACCTCAGTAGCATTCTGATGAATATCAACATATAGTATCGCGCGATTTTTTATTTCAAAAAATTGATCAGCGCCCAGTAATGATGCACAAGAAATATCAACAATACCTGTCAGCGGTATATCCAAATCATTAGCAATACCAAGCAGAATACCAATCCTCTCTTCATTGCTTCGCTCATCGGACAAGAAACTACTTTGAAGTGCAATCGTTACTTTATCGATCGGTAATTTATCTATTGTTAACTTTTGGCAAACAAATTTTAAATAATGAAACGCGAGTTCAGAAAAGCGGGGGGTATTTCCAGAAACTGAAATTTCGGAATGCTGTAGAGACAAATTATCCAAAAAAGAATCACTGATTAAGCGAGGGTGAGTACGCCGATGTTTTTCTGCTAACCGGCCACTAATAAATTCCCGTCCATCGTGATAGACTATTCCCGGACATGTAGTATGTCCATCATCTAAACTGAGCAGGCTTTCCAGATTATCACTTTTGGCAACCGCTAAAAATTCAGTGCTGCTTATTTCAAGTCCAATTGTTCTCATCTTTTTCAAACAGATTTCTTAAATAATTTTTAATCTGCTATTATACTATTTTGGGAATTTTCATTATTGAAATGAGTTTTTCACGACAATAATTTTCGATATCATAAATTAGCTGATCTTGCTGTGATTGAAGTAAGTGAATGATATACATTAAAATTATACTTAAAAACAAAGCAATAAGTGTAGAATTAAATGCCAGTCCAAGTGAAGCTGTAACACCTGAAATATCACCTTTTATGGCTTGATCGGCTTTCATTAAAGCTTCACCGATACCGCGAACCGTGCCAACAAATCCAACAGATGGAATTGCCCAGGCAATATATCGAACCAGTGACAAATCTGAGTCGAGTTGATCAGCTGCACTGTCTGTTAAATCTTTGATTGATTGTGATACATCCTGAATAGAACTGGTAGAATGAAAGCGCAGTAGAGCTTGAGACAAAGTTTTTGGAAGCATCATATCTACTAACGTTGGGTTATTTTCTAATTTTGTTTCAATATGTTTTCGATAAACCAATGCATCTTCCGGCAAAATTCGCTCGCCCTCTTCCAAGTCCAAAAAACTGAAATCAATGAGATTTTTTTCATGATAAAGATTTCTCAGTTTATAGAAGATAATAAATGTCGCCCAAATTAAAAGTGTAAAACAAATCTGTTGTTCGTAATTGTGCAAAATAACGTATATATTTCTCCTGGGGGCATACCCTGAATCACTTTGCTTGGCCGCCATGACACGCTCCTCAAAAAGAGCGTGTTCAGCTTTGGGTCTTATGATTGTACTATAAATAATACCGACGACAAAAAATGAAATAAACAGCCCGAACATTTGTAATATATTATCTTTGGAGAAAAATCCTTTGTGCATTAATATTTCCTTTCCGGCTGGTTATCAATTTTATCAATTATTACTCAATCGAAGATTAGTCTGATTTGCGAGAAATTTTCAAGACTTCATCTTCGTCATTTTTTAGGTATTTTATCGCAATTGAAAACCATTGTTCACAGTTTTTATTGGGTTAAGTGAAATCTTGACTCATATTAGAAAGGATGTGAATTATCCGATGTAATGTTTAAATTTATCAGCAGTCGAGTTTTGCAGACTATCCCGGTTTTATTCATCATAGCGACAATGACTTTTTTTATGGTTCGGGCAGCACCCGGAGGACCCTTTAGTCAGGAAAAAAAGATTTCTCCGTTAATAAAAGAAAAAATGAACGAACATTACGGGTTGAATGATCAGTTGCATGTTCAATATTTTAATTACTTAAAAAATCTAACGCATTTAGATTTGGGCCCCTCTTTCAAACACGAAGGAAGAACGGTAAACGAGTTAATTAAAGATTCATTTCCGGTTTCTATGGAGCTTGGGTTATATGGGCTTTTAATTGCATTGGTCATTGGAATTTCTGCAGGGTTAATAGCATCCGTTAAAAAAAATTCATTTTTTGATTACACACCCATGTCGATTGCCATGATCGGTATCTGTTTACCGACATTTGTAATGGGGCCAATATTAGCGTTAGTTTTTGGACTACACTTAAGGTGGTTTAATGTTTCCGGGTGGTTTACAATGGCAGATCGAGTATTGCCGGCAATGACATTGGGATTATATTATGCTGCTTACATTGCCCGACTTACTCGCGGTGGGATGTTAGAAGTTTTATCTCAGGATTTCATACGTACGGCACGTGCAAAAGGTGTCCCCGAACATATAATACTTTTCAAACATTGCCTAAAAGGCGGATTGCTACCGGTAATTTCTTTTTTAGGGCCCGCATTTGCAGGATTAATTAGTGGTTCATTTGTAGTCGAAACTATATTTCAAATTCCGGGACTGGGCAGACATTTCATTAACGCAGCATTTAACCGAGATTATACAATGGTGCTAGGAACCGTTTTGTTTTATGCCACTTTAATTATATTGATGAATTTGATTGTTGATATTATTCAAGTATTACTTAATCCGAAATTAAAATTTGAGAGTTAAAACAAATCACTATGGCTTCCGGTTCGCTCAAGAAGTAATTCCTTTTTGCTGATTTTATAAATTAAAATCCAATCTGGTTCTATATGGCAATCTCTTCTCCCTAACCAATTTCCTTTTAATGGATGATCTTTATATTTTATTGGGAGTGTTAATTCACTCATCAATAATTCAATAACTATAGTTAGTTTACTTTGATTCTTCCCTCTTTTAATTTGATTTTTGATATCTCTTTTAAACTGAGAAGTTTGAGAAAGTTTCATTCTTCATTCCAGCTTTTGACCATATCTTTAAGATTTTCAAATGATTCTATTTCTTCCCGTCGATCACTTTTTTCGAGTGTTTTGGCAGTCGCTGCATTTGGAACTCGAAGTTCAACCGGAAATTCCTTTCTTAGTGCAATCTGCTTGTAAAGTAAGCGAACTGCATCAGTCGGGGTCATTCCGATTTTAGTTAAAATATTTTCCGTTTCTTTTTTTGTTTTTAAGTCGATTCTAGCGTGCACTGTTGCTGTTTGATTCATATAGAAAAATGTAGCACGTTTGCTACATGTGTCAATCAATAAATCCCGAAGTTCAGCTTGTTCAAAAAAACTTAAATTTATCAGGTGAAATTTCTGATGGGATATTCCCAAGTTGCGTGATATTAAAAACGCTTTCTGACAAATCTAAATTTACGGCAGCAGCGACAATTTTCAAACGAGTCTTGTTTCTTGTTTTTTCATCTAACAAGTCAATTGTTTTAACGATCCATTCTTTGTTAACTTTTTTAACACTATTAATTTTAAAGGTTTTAATTAGTTCGCCATCAGGTGAAATTATTTCTGCTTTTAGCATCGCACTAAACTCTGCATCAAGTGTGACTCGGACTCCACCAATATCAGGATACTGTTCACTGAAATCTTCAGGCGGGTATAGAAGCAGTTGATGAGCCGATCTGCCTTTCATTCGTGTTGAGCCTTCGTAGACATGATCCTGCCAATAAATAAAAGGCATTTGAATATCAAATGGTGTAAATATTAAATTTTCGTACAACGGTTCAAACAAATTTTCGCCATCAATTTTTACAGTTTTTGATTTTTCTCCAGCTCGATTTATCCATAGAGTTGCCTCGACACCATTTTGAGAAAGCATATCGACTTGTCCTATTTCTTTATTATTTGATTTTTGTCGTGGCCATAATCGAACTCTGTTCAAAGGGCCTTTTTCATTCCACGAACCCCAAATTTGGCCAAGATAAATTGATTCTTTGCCTCTGCGAGGCAAATGTTTCATTTCAAAACGAAATGCAAAATCATTGGTTAATTTGGCACTTCGAAAAAAATCCATGATTTGATCGACTCTCTCCGGGCTGATTTCTTTGTTATTTATATATTCAGGCTGAGCTCTAACATTTTTTTTTGCTGATAAACAAACTGCTAGTGAGAGAAAAATAAATAATGCGATAAAAGCTTTCATTTACGGGGCTGACAGAATGGGAGTCGAAAAAGTTCCGTAAGTCTCATCTAATTTGATTTTGGATCAGATTCCTTAACAGGTGGGAGAGAATCAGGAATAGCTTTATCAAGTTTTTCTGCGGGATCAGGAGTTACAACTTTGCTGACTGATTCAGTTAAATTTTCGCTTACATCATCTAGTTGTAACTCAGGAAGTGTAGTACTTTGACTATCAGCATCAGAGGTATTTTTGGCAGATTCTTCAATTTTAACGTCAGGTAACATTAAATCTTTACGGTTGGTATCTTTACTCATGTAACCTAAATAGAGACCAAAGCAGATGACAAAAAATGCAATGCTGGCGTATATTGTGCCTTTTGTAAGTATATTTCCGGTCTCCGTACCAAATGCTGATTCAGCAGCTCCACCGCCAAATGCAGTTCCCAGACCAGCGTTGGTATTGGCTCTTTGTAACAATATAATTAATATCATAAATAGACTTACAAGAATCAATATAACTGTAAATAATGTTGTGATAATTGTGAACATGATTATCGCTATAGTAATAATCTCGTCTGGCCACAAGATTAAATTTTATTGTATTTCATAATGAGAAATTTATGTTATGAATAGAATTACTCCTTAATCTGACTGCAATTTTGCAAATGCAGTGAACTAACTTTAGCTTAAGCAAGAGGACGACTAAATTAGATTAGCTCTTAATTTTCGAATTAAATGAGAATTCATAATAGATTAATAATATTACTAACTATACTGATTCTAATGTTTTCAGTACTGGCTTATGTAGATTATAATTATCAAAAAATACGTGGAGAAAAATTATTTGATGAGATTATTAAACAGGAAATTATTCAATTTGATCGATTAATAGTCCTACAAAGAAAATCATTGGTAACTTATGTTAATGATTACTCTTGGTGGAACGATATGGTGAGTTACTCCAATAGCAAAGATATCAATTGGTGGAATGAAAATGTAAATAAAGTCATTGGTCTATATGATGTCGATATTAGTTGGATTTATGATGCCGACAAAAATTTAATTATTGTTTTTGACCAAGATGGACAGATTGAAGCATCTAGTTTCTCGATTCCAAATGAGGTATTAAATCGTATCTTATCGAAAGGAGATTTTAGTCACAATTTTATTGAACTAGCGGGTAAATTCATTGAAATTACTGTAGCACCCATTCAGAGCACTGATGACAAAGAACGAACATCGCAAGCAAATGGATACCTGGTTGGAGGTCGTTACTGGAACTCAAATTTCATTGAAGAACTCAGTCAAATTTGTGGAGCGGAAATTACGTTAATGAATCCAATTTTTTTGAAAAACTCAGATAATAGCAATATAACTGATTATAACTCAGGGTCTTTCATGTTTTATAAAACCGTTTTAAATCAAAATGAAGAACCATTAATACGTTATTCAGTTAGCAAGGATTCCAAAATTATTCAAGATTTGGTAAAAGGCAGTCGATTCTCCCATTGGCTAGTATTATTTTCGATGGGTATTGCCATTTTTATATGTATAGCCCTTGTCTATAAATGGGTGACTTTACCGCTGAATGCGATTATAAAATCTCTAAAATCAAATAGTATCGATATTACAGCGCCGATTTTTCAAAGTAGCACAGAATTTCGTAAAATAGCCGAGTTGATAAAATCGTTTTTTGATCAAAAAACGATTTTAAAAAATGATATTGAAGAAAAAAAGAAAACTGAAAAAGATTTAATACTTGCTCGGGATAAATCTGCATCAGCGAATATTGCTAAATCAAATTTTCTTGCGATGATGAGCCATGAGACAAGAACACCAATGAATGCGGTCATTGGTTTTGCAGAAATTTTAGAAACTACAAAGCTGGATGAAGAACAAGAACAAGCAGTAAAGTTTATCAAAACGAGTAGTAAAAGTTTACTAAAATTATTAAATGATATTCTTGATTTCAGCCGTATTGAGGCAGACAGGTATATATTTGAAAGACAAATTTTTGATTTAGAAGAATTAATCCATAGTGCTATCGATATAGTTTCACCAAATGCTAGTCTTAAAAATCTGGAACTAATTCTAACAATTGAAGATGATTGTCCGATAGAAATTAGTACTGATGCCGACCGTTTAAAACAAATATTGATTATATTATTAGACAATGCAGTTAAATTTACCGACGAGGGACACATAGAAATAAAAGTTGAAAATGTAAAAGGGAAATCTAAACAGGGTGCGAAAGATACTGAAAAAATTATCAATAAAGATGTTAAGTTAAAAATTTCTGTATTAGACACCGGAATTGGAATTCCGGAAAATAAATTAGATGTTATTTTTGAAACATTTAGCCAGGTTGATAGCAGCATAACCAGAAAATATGGAGGTAGCGGCTTAGGTTTATCTATTGCCAAACGATTGGCAAAATTGTTAAATGGTGATCTATCAACTTCTAGTAACTTAGGATCTGGATCTAGTTTTCAACTTACTTTCACCTGTAGAAATGAAAATACGAAGGAAGTTGATAAGAAAGAAAATGTAAATAAAATTGAAGATTCAAAACTTAACAATAAACGAGTACTCATTGTAGACGACGACTTAGCAAGCAGAATTGCTCTCAAGAACATTGTTCTCAAGTTGGGATTTGCTGCAGATGTTGTGGAAAATGGCTATGAGTGCCTTTACTCTCTAAAAGAAAATCATCAAAATATTGTCTTTATGGATATTCATATGCCAGAATTGGATGGATTTCAAACAACTGAAAGAATTCGCAACGAATTAAACATGCCTAATTGTTATATTATTGCATTAACAGCTGATGCTCAGGAAAAAACAAAATTTGAGATCAAGCAATCTACCATAAACGCATTGATGATCAAACCTGTAAATATGAAAAAAATAGCTGATGCTCTGAATGAAGCTTTAAAATATGGCTCTGAATAATGGCGTGATCACAAGTAGTTGTTATACAAGATAATAAAAAATTTGTTGTCATAAAAATACAATTTTTTCGTTTGAAAAAACTTTTTAATTGATATTTAGAATTATTATTGTTAACTAGTAATAATTAGAATCATTCTATGAAACTTTTAATTAGAGATAGAGAAATATTATCAAGTGCCCTGAACAAGGGTGGCTATCGACCTACTCCGCAAAGAGAGCATATTTATTTAATAATTCTCAATAAGCGTGATCATCCCACGGCTGATGAAATTTACGTTAGGTGCAAAAAAGAGATGCAAGGAATTTCTCTAGCAACAGTTTATAATTGTTTAGAAATGTTTGTTGAGTGCGGTTTAGTTAAGCAAGTAAATTTTGAAAGGGAACCTTCGCGCTATTGTCCAAATTTAATGGAACATGCTCATTTTCACTGCAAAAATACAGGTAAGGTTTTCGACATCGATTTACCTAACGAATATTTTAATGAGATAAAAAAATTACTCCCAAATAGCTTTAACACTGATATTGTTGAAATAAATTTTCGTGGCATATGTAAAACAGAGATGGATGAGACCTCTCAATTAGTAAACGAATAAATTAAAAATTAATATGAATGCACTTGAGATAAAAAAATTATCAGTAGCTATCAATGACAGCAATATCCTTAAAGATTTTAATCTTACTGTCCCCAAAGGTGAAGTTCATGCATTAATGGGCCCTAACGGTACTGGTAAAAGCACTTTTGCTAAAGCTTTATCCGGTCATGAAGATTATGAAATTACATCGGGTGAAGCTTTATTGGACGGGAAAAATATCGTTGGTATGGAACCTGATGAAATTAGCAGAGCAGGTCTTTTTTTGGCATTTCAATATCCGAGCGAAATACCTGGCGTAAGTATTGCAAATTTTATTAGAGCTGCATTAACAGCAAGACTCAAAGACAATGAAGATTTTGAGGTAACCCAATATTATAAAAAACTTTATGAAAAAATGGATCTATTAAAAATTGATCGTAAATTTACATCGCGATCAGTAAATGAAGATTTTTCAGGTGGTGAAAAGAAACGGTGTGAAATTTTGCAACTTGCAATGTTGCAGCCTAAATATGCAATTTTAGATGAAACAGACAGTGGCCTAGATATCGATGCACTAAAAATTGTCGCAGAAGGTGTAAATAATATGAGAAGCGCAGAAACTGGATTTTTACTAATTACACATTACCAAAGATTACTTAATTACATAGTCCCCGATAAAGTACATGTAATGTGGGATGGTGGTATTGTCCGTAGCGGTGACAGGTCGCTGGCTCTTGAATTAGAAGAAAAGGGCTATGACTGGATCAAAGAAGAAATGGCTTTGACTACATAACAGTCTTTTTTATAAATCATTATGACACAAACTGATACTATTAATATTGATAGAGATAAAGGTAACTTTTTTTATCCTACCGACTATGAATTTGATGCAGGAACCGGGTTAAATGAAGATACCGTTAGATACATTTCTCAAATTAAAAAAGAAGATGAATGGATTCTTGATTTTCGTTTAAAAGCACTCAAAGTTTTCAATGAAAAAAAATTGCCTACCCATTGGGCATCCAAAGATTTGGAAAATATAAATTTTGACAAAATTCGGTATTATCTATCTCAGGGGCAAAAACCAAGCCGATCGTGGGATGATGTTCCAGATGATATGAAAAAAACATTTGAACGTCTTGGAATTCCCGAACAGGAAAGAAAATTTTTGGCTGGGGTTGAGGCACAATTTGATAGCGAAGCAGCATATTCGAACATGAAGGAGCAGTTAGCTAAAGATGGCGTCATTTTTATTGGATCAACTGATGGTCTGATGGAGCATCCGGAAATTTTCAAAAAATGGTTCGGCAAAGTAATTCCAACCGGTGATAATAAATTTAGTGCTTTGAATAGTGCAGTTTTTAGTGGTGGCAGTTTTATATATGTTCCACCTGGGGTAAAAGTCCGTCAACCACTTCAGGCTTATTTCAGAATTAATGCTGAGAATTTTGGCCAGTTCGAAAGAACATTGATTATTGTGGATGAAGGAGCCGAAGTAACCTATATGGAAGGATGCACAGCTCCTAAATTTGAGACAACAACATTGCATAGTGCCGTAGTAGAACTAGTTGCCCTAAAAGGCGCAAAAATTCAATATATTACTGTGCAAAATTGGTCGGATAACGTTTTTAATTTGGTCACAAAACGTGGTCTGGCAATGGAAGAAGCGGAAATTAAATGGATCGATTGCAATATTGGTAGTCGGTTAACAATGAAATATCCAGGTGTGATCTTAAAAGGAAGAAAAAGTCGTGGTGAAGTTCTATCCATTGCTTTATCAAATAATGGCCAACATCAGGATACGGGGGCAAAAATGATCCATGCTGCAGACGAAACAACGAGTAATATTATTTCAAAAAGTATCAGTATTGGTGAAGGAAGATCAACCTATCGAGGACAAGTTCACATTCCCAAACATCTTAAAAATTGTAAAAACAATACTGAGTGTGATGCCTTGCTAATCAATACAAACAGCAGAACTGACACTTATCCTGCTATAACAGTTCGTGGCGATTGTAATTCTGTTCAACACGAAGCTAGTGTATCAAAAGTAAGTGCAGAACAAATTTTTTATATGATGCAGAGAGGGCTGACTGAAGGACAAGCTATGAGCCTTGCAGTTAATGGTTTTGTAAATGAATTAATTCGACAATTTCCAATGGAGTACAGTGTCGAGCTCAAACGTTTGATTGATTTAGAAATGGAAGATTCTGTTGGTTAATATATATAAATTTTCTTAAACACTTTGACCTAATTCATTGATACCAATATGAATAATAAATTTATCGGTGAAGT
Organism: Opitutales bacterium; assembly: GCA_021772565.1. Lineage (GTDB taxonomy): Bacteria > Verrucomicrobiota > Verrucomicrobiia > Opitutales > JAJFLR01 > JAJFLR01. Next base: position 20,954 of record JAJFLR010000107.1, read on the forward strand.
GTGACTGACTAAATAATTTATCGACTTTATAAATTTTTATTGGAGAAATGTTAAGAGCTTCAAGTTCTTCCCTATAATTAGTTCCCTTAAAATAAAGAATCCCATTTTGTAGTTTATTGTCACTATCGGCTTTAATATTATATTTAGTCCATTCTATAAATTTGGCAAACGACGCTACAGCTTTTCCTAAAATATAATCAAATTTTTTATTAATTTCTTCTGCTCTGATTTGATGAACAGTAACGTTTTTTAGATTTAGTTCAGCCACCATTGATTCAACAGCCTGGATTTTTTTCCCAATTGAATCTATTAGAGTAAAATGTGCGTTTGGAAATAAAATTGCTAATGGAATTCCAGGAAGCCCACCTCCTGTTCCGATATCTAATATTTCATTACCGAGCTTAAAAGCAGTTATTTTTGCAATAGCTAATGAATGTAGAATATGATGCTCATTAACATTGCTTATATCCTTTCGAGATATTAGATTAATTTGCGTATTCAAATGTTGTAATAACTTTGAGTAATCGTTCAATTTCTCAATTTTCGTCTTATCAAGTTCAGGAAAATAAAATTTGAAAATTTCCATATTTAACCACATTTGAGAAATCAACTGAATTTCCAGTTTAACATAAAAAGAAGTATTAAATATTAATCAGCATGAATATTTTATTATTAGCAATCTTACCGATAATTACTGCGTTAATTGGTTGGGTTACAAACTATGTAGCAATAAAAATGTTATTTCGTCCACGCAATCCAATAAATTTATTTGGATTTAAAATTCAAGGAATGATTCCCAAACGACAAATGGATATTGCTGCACGCGCAGCTGAATTAATCGAGAGCGAAATCCTGAGCCAGCATATAATAAAAAATGAAATTTTAAAAATAAACATGGAACCCTATATATTGGAAATCTCAAATAAATTAGTGCATCAGGGAATAGGAATGCGATTACAAGCAATGCCATTGATCGGCGGGTTTATCAATGAATCTACTTTGAAAATTTTTGAAAATATTATGAATGAGGAAATGTCTAAGGAAGTCGTTCCTTTAGCTGAAAAAATTGCTGGAGAATGTGAATCTCAACTTGATATTAACTATCTGGTTAAATCTCAAATTGAAAAACTTGACCTGATTAATCTAGAACAAATCGTTCGGAAAATTGCAGCAAAAGAATTTAAAACAATTGAATATTTGGGTGGATTTTTAGGATTTGTGGTCGGGATATTACAGTTAGTAATTTTACTATACATTAAATAATTACATCTATATCCATAATTGGGATTTTTTTAACATTTTAGTATAGTGACTACTACTACGAGCGATGAATACAAATTTAAAATATCACATTTATTATTGATTATAAAATTCAATCACATATGAGTATACTTATATTTTGAAATCGATTTTTTTATTACAAGTAATAATCACTATGAAATGTGACCGTTGTTTATTTAATTAAACTATTAATTCTTAACCCTATTATGATAAACATAATAAATTACTAAATGATCAAAACGATATATAAATATCTACAACCCGGCAGAATTGGATTCCTACTTATCATATATTCTATTTCTTCTGTTATAAGTATCTATTTGGCATATCAACTGCGTTTCGATTTTGTGGTACCAAAAATATTTTGGGATACTTTTTTTAAGAATTTAATATGGATAATTCCTCTAAAACTGTTATTACTCTATGCATTTGGCCAATTTGGCGGATTACTTGGATATTTTAGATTGCCTGATGTAGCTAGGGTATTTGCTTCAATGTTATTTTCCAGTATTATTCTATTAATAATTTGGCTCTTCACAAAAAACTCTGTTGTAATGCCACGGGGTGCAATATTAGGAGATTTTATTTTTTCTTTGATTCTGATCTGTGGATTTCGCATATTACTACGCGTTTTAAGAGAGCAATACTTAGAGGGCAATATCAGTAAAAATGTTCATATTCGACGTGTAGCTATTATTGGTGCTGGTGATGTAGGATCTACAATTGCAAGTGATTTCTTGGCACGCCGTGGATTGGGAATTCAGCCGGTTGTTTTTTTGGATGATGATGAAACTAAATGGAAAAAACATATACACGGAATAACTGTATATGGGAATCCTGATGATCTAGAAGTTGTTAAAAGGAAATATGAAATTGATGAAGTTATCTTAGCAGCGCCGTCAGCTTCTGCTAAACGTATAAAAGATTTAATACAAATGGCTAATGCTTTAGGCTTGAAAGCAGATATAGTACCATCATTAGCAGAGTTAACGACCGGAAAAGTTAGAGCTAATCGTGTCCGACCCATTGAAATTGAAGATTTGTTAGGTAGAAAACCCGTTGAATTGGATACTGATAATATCTCTGGATTAATCAAAGATAAAATAGTATTGGTAACAGGTGCTGGAGGTAGTATTGGAAGTGAACTCTGCCGACAAATTGCACATAACAACCCAAAACGTCTTATACTAGTTGAACAATCTGAGTATCAGTTGTTTCAAATTGAACAACAACTGCACGAAGAAGGCTTTGGTTCTGTAGTTCTCCCGTTAGTTGGAGACATTACTGATGAAGAAAGAATGCGTTATATAATAGAAAAATTTAGCCCTGAAATATTCTTTCATGCTGCAGCACATAAACATGTGCACATGTTGGAACGTCAACCTGGAGAAGCTATAAAAAATAATAGTGTAGGTTCAGCATTAATAGCTACATTAGCAAGTGAGTATAATGCTGAATGCTTTGTATTTATTTCAACTGATAAGGCAATTAATCCTACAAATGTTATGGGGGCAAGTAAACGACTGGCAGAAATGTTTATTCAAGCAAAACATTTTGACGCAAGTAACAATACACGGTTTATGGCAGTCCGTTTTGGAAATGTTTTAGGGTCATCCGGTAGTGTTGTTCCTATCTTTAAAAGACAAATTTCACAGGGTGGTCCTGTTCGAGTAACTCATCCTGAAGTATCTAGATACTTTATGACTATACCAGAAGCAGTTGGTTTGGTTTTACAATGCGCTACTCAAGGAGAAGGCGGAGAAATTTTTGTTTTAGATATGGAAGAGCCAATTAAGATAGTTGAATTAGCACGGCAAATGATTGAATTAAGTGGATTTCGCCCTGATATAGATATTGAAATTGAATTTATCGGGTTAAAGCCTGGAGAAAAGCTTTTTGAAGAGCTTCAACACGTATCTGAAAAAATGGATAACACCCAACATTCACGAATATTTCGATTTATATCTGAGCCTAAAACATTAGACGAAATTAATAAATATTTAGACGAACTAAAAGCCTGTTATAACACAACTAGTAATGAGAGATTAAAAAATTTGTTGAAAAAATTTGTTCCTGAATATGCTCCTCATCTTGAATAAGATGTGCATATCAAATCATCAAAGTAAAATTTCATTTCGATTTTTCACAAATAATTTTAGATAGAAAAATGAAAATCTCCGTAGTCATTCCATGTTACAATGAATTTAAAACAATAGCTGAAATTCTTAGATTGGTTAATAGTAGTTCTGTTGATGTTAATGAAATTATTGTTGTTGATGATTTTTCAACAGATGGTACACGTGAATTAATTCAGGGTGAATTAAAAAATAAAATCGATAAAGTTTGTCTGCACGATAAGAATTCAGGAAAAGGTGCAGCTTTGCGAACTGGATTTCAAAACGCTACAGGAGACATTATTATAATACAAGATGCAGATCTGGAGTATGATCCCGGTGAATATGCAACTTTAATTGGACCAATATTAGAGGGTAAAGCAGATGTTGTTTACGGATCAAGATTTATGGGTGGAAGACCACATAGAGTTTTGTATTTTTGGCATTTAGTTGGAAATCGATTTCTAACTATGCTTTCCAACATGTTTACAAATTTAAATCTAACAGATATGGAAACTTGTTATAAAGCATTTAAAAAGGAGGTGCTTAGTTCTTTAACGTTAGAAGAAAATCGCTTTGGATTTGAACCGGAAATCACAGCTAAAATTGCTAAAAGCAAAGTCAGAATATATGAAGTCGGAATCTCTTATTATGGGCGGACATATGAAGAGGGAAAAAAAATAAACTGGAAAGATGGTGTTAGCTGTATTTATTCAATAATAAAGTATAATTTGTTAAAATAATTATTATTGTAATATATTATTGTATAGCTCAGCCCAATTGTTTTCTCCAAGAAAAAACTCTTTGTGGCTACTCAGAACACCATCTAATCCACAGCCATTTTCAATTGTAAGAAGTCTATCACGTCTCTCCAGTGAATCTGTTGAAATATAATTAGAAAATATAATTCCTGCTTTTAGAAAATTTATTTGATCATAATATTCTAACGCATCTATCGAAAAAAAATCATCTGGTAAGTTAGTTAATTTAAAGGACTTTGCCGGAAAAATTCCCTGATATTTAATTGTATGGATTGTTGTTAAGATAGTATCGGCTAGGCAGATACCATGCCGTTCTTCGGAATATCTAACAAATATTGGTATCAGTGCAGTAGGCCAATCATGACAGTGTATTAAGTCCACTTTTAAATCGAAGCGTCTAATTGTTTCAACAACCGCTTTTGAGAAAAAAATAAATCTTGCATCATTATCATCATAGTCTCTGTTCTCTGGTCCATATTGAAACTGGCGATCGAAATACTCATCTCTACAAATGAAATATAATGTAATATTTTCTGTAAGATTGGTTTTGAGTATTTCGCACAATTCAAAATTATCACCCAATTCTATTAGTAATTCAAAAACATGTTTCGTGGGTGGTAAGTTGGAATTTAGGAGAGCCTCTCTATATCCAGGCATAAAGATTGAAATTTCTTCTTTACTACTACCGAGTTCTGAAATTAAATTATTTACATTAATTCCAAGATTCCCGGTACTGGCAAACGGATGTAATTCACTTGTTGCTTGGACGATTCTCATTTGTAGATTTATCCAATACCAAATTTGGAGTTAAAATTATTAATGCTTTTGATGCATAATATTTCATAATTAACGAGTAATGTCCATTGAGAAAAAAAAATTTAATAGAAAAAGATAGCAAGGGTTATAGCTCAAGGACTAAACCAGCAAAGTTATACAAATTAGAAGCACCCGCAAATGAAAAAATTAATGTGAACAACAAAAGAAGAAAAAAAGTAAAAAAAAGTAAAATAATAAGATCCTCAAAGGATTATATTGAGAAGAAAAAAAATTCAGAATTAATTTCAGGAATAATCCGTTTTCGCCAAAGTGGCCTTGCAATATTTATCCCGGAAAAAACCGTTGAAAATAGTAATCAAGATTCTATTTTAATACGCTCTGAAAACACTGGCGTAGCTTTGCATGGTGACAGAGTTTTAGTTCGGCTGTTAAAAAGGCATTCAATATCTGGTAGTAATGACAATTTGAAGAAGAGAGCCGGGCAAGTTATACAAGTTTTAGAAAGAGGCTGCAAATCTATTACTGGAACTCTCCGCCGAGGCAGATCAAATTTTCATGTAATTCCAGATGATCCTAAATTCAGTAGAGATATTTATGTTTCTAATCCCAGTAAATCTAAGCTATCTCCAAAACCTCGAATCAATGATAAAGTTGTTGTTAAATTAAATGAGTGGAAATCACGCTATCATAAACCAGAAGGGCAAATAACAAAAGTTCTCGGTGTAACGCATACACCGAATGCTGAATATCTTGGAATCTTAAATCAATATAATTTGGATCCTGAATTTCCCCATTCTGTAATTCGCGAGGTTAAAACTTTACCGGATAAAGTTAGAAAAAGTGATTTGGTGGGTAGACTCGATTTGAGAAATGTGAGAACATTTACTATAGATCCTGATGATGCCAAAGATTTTGATGATGCAATTTCAGTTGAACAATTAAACAACGGTGGATATCGAGTTGGAGTTCATATAGCGGATGTAGCAACTTACGTTAAGCCAAAAACGCTTTTAGATAATGAAGCACAAAAACGGGGAAATTCTACTTATCTAGTTGGTAGCGTTATTCCAATGCTTCCTTTTGATCTGTCAAACGGGATTTGTAGTTTAGTTGAAAAACAAGATCGATTAACAAAAACAGTTTTTTTATATTTTTCAAAATCAGGAGAAATACAAAAAAATGATTTTAGAAATACTGTAATCAATAGTAATAAAAGGTTAACTTATAAGCAGGCTCTTTTGTTGCTAAAAGAAAAAGGGATTGAGAAAATAAAGCAATTGCCTGCACCACCAAATTATCAAACTGGTTTCTCAGGATGTTTACTCAATACATTATCAAATGAAGATTTAAAATCTTTGCAAAATGATATTCGTATTTTTTGGAAACTTGCAAAACAGTTACGCGATAATCGAATGAAATCAGGGAGCCTTGACTTCGATATGACTGAAATAAAAATCTTGGTGGACAGTAACGGATATGCCGACAAAATTATTAAAATTGAAAATGATGAAAGTCATCAAATGATTGAAGAATTTATGTTGGCAGCTAACGAAGCTGTTGCAAAAAAATTAATGGATAAAAATATTCCTTTAATGCATCGGGTTCATGATAAACCTGATGAGGAAAAATTGATAGAATATCGTGAATATCTTTTAAGTTTAGGAATTCAAGTAGGTGATTTGACATTAAAAAATGAAGTTAAAAAATTAATGCAAATACTTAAAACCCATTCTCAGAATTATATTATAAAAATTCAATTTTTACGGAGTATGAAACAAGCGTGTTATCGTGCACAAGCTCATGGACATTATGGTTTAAATAAGAATTATTATACGCATTTTACTTCTCCTATTCGTCGTTACTCTGATCTAATCATTCACCGATTATTTGATCAACATATTATTAATCGGAGCAATGAACTTACTGAAAAAAAACCGTTGATTAACTATAATCAAAATCGATTGAATTCACTAGCTGAACATTTAAGTTTAACTGAGAGGAATAGCACAGATGCCGAACGTGAATCTATTAAAATAAAATTATTGGAATATTTTGAGCGTGAAGTTAGCAAAATAAAAAAAACCAGATTTAAAGCAATAATAACAGACATCAAGCAAAATGGAATGTTTATCGAGTTAGTAGACTCAATGGCATTTGGCTTAATTCCAATTTCTAGCTTAACAGATGATACCTATAATTTTAGTTCAGACGGCACTACAATTAAGGGGCGTAAAAATAAAATTATTTATCAAGTTGGCCAAAAAATTCATGTCAGTATTGTGAAGGTCAATCGATTTAAAAGATTAATGGATTTTAAAATCGCAAACTAAATTTTGCATAATCTATCTTTTACCAAAGACGCTTAATTTTCATTTTGTATTCTTCTACAGTTAGCTCCTTATATGAATTATGACGAAATGTTCTAATATATTGTTGATCGTAAGTATGTGAATCTCCACTAATATTTTCATTCATTGTATTATCATTTAGGGGTGAATCACAGATCAATAATGTCACTTCTGCATGAGCTAAAACAGTAGAACCATCTCTAGGTGAAATAGCCGCAGCTTTCCCATAAATCGTTACTTCTCGAACAAACGATTTTTCACTGATTAAAGGATTAATTTTGCCAGTATTGTCTTCAGGATCAAAATATTTAAACTCGCCGGGTGATAATTTGCCGCCAATCAGCTCAGAATAATTCATATCAATATTTGTACTTGAGAAAAATAAAATCCCACTTGCTGGAATTTCGAGTGGATTATTATCTGGATGGAGAACCGTTGAATGAAATTTTTTCCCATTGTTTAATCGCGTGATAATTTCTGCAATTCCGTATTCAATTATTGATTTCACGGCATTCTGTGCTTCATAGTTTAATAATTGTTTTTCATTTCGAACTTTTTCAGAAAGGGGGCCTTTAAGTGAAATACCAATAACCAAGACCATAACCGTAATAACTAATAGAGTATTCGGCAAAATATATCCGTTTTTAAAATAATATAAATTTCTCATATTACTGCTAACCTTATTGAGAATAATCTTTAACAACTATTTACACACCGGTTAGATCGAAATTTAAATTGTTATAAGAAAATTAATAAAATGGAAGTTATTTATCTAACAGATTAAAATATCCTGAAATTGTATTTAAGTGACAGAGCTCACTAAATCATAAAATTTCTCGAATAAATGGTCTGAGTCATGAGGCCCCGGAGAAGCCTCAGGATGATATTGTACCGAAAAAATTGGCAGGTCCTTGTGTCGAAGTCCTTCAACTGTATTATCATTCAAATTAATTTCAGTTACTATAGCTCCACATTTTTCTAATTCCTCCGGTGTTGATGCAAATCCATGATTTTGTGAAGTAATAGATACTTGTCCGGTTTCAGTATTTTTAACCGGCTGATTAGAACCCCGATGACCAAATTTTAATTTGAAAGTTTTTGCGCCTAATGCATGCGTAATAATTTGGTGTCCAAGACAAATTCCAAATATTGGAAAGTGCGGCATTAATTTTTTTACTGATTTATGCGCGTATGAAACGGCTGCTGGATCACCTGGCCCATTTGATAAAAATATCCCGTCAGGATTAATTTCTTTTACTTGCTCAGCAGTTGTATTAGCAGGGAAAACATATACTTCAAAATTGTGTTGGGTAAGTTTTCTGAATATATTATATTTAGCCCCAAAATCGTAAGCTGCTATACGAAATCTTTTCTTATTCTGATTATTAGCAGATCCTAAATTTGTACCTTTAATCATAAATGGTTCTGAATCTATGCCTGTTTTATCCCAACTATAATACTTATCACAAGTTACCTCTTTTACATAATCTACGCCCACTAAACCACACCAGTTTTTTGCTTTTTCGATTGCTTCTAAATCAGAAATACTTTCCGTGCTTAAACACGCGTTTAATGCTCCATTAACTCGAAGTTGTTTTGTTAACGACCTTGTATCAATTCCGCTTAAACCTGGAATATTGTTTTCTTTAAGGTAACTATCTAAACTCTGTTCACTGCGCCAGTTACTTGACATAGGACTCAAATCTCGAACTACGAAACCCGCAATTTTTGGACCGTCTGACTCAACATCCTCACAATTTACACCATAGTTTCCAATTTGAGGTGCAGTCATAGCTACAATTTGTGCAAAATATGAGGGGTCCGTAACGACCTCCTGATAGCCGGTCATACTAGTATTAAAAACTGCTTCACCCAAAACAGTACAATTTCCACCAAATGATATACCTCGAAAAATAGACCCATTTTCAAGTGCTAAAATTCCTGTATTATTTTCTGACATAAAAATATTTATTCTTTCTCAGTTGATTTATCTAATTTATGCTTAAAGATTGATTGGAGCGCTTCAATAACTAAATTTGCTTGTTTGTGATCAATCCAATAAAATACATCTCGACACATTTTCTTATTTGAAATTATACCCGCATTTTTTAGTACTTTTAAATGATGAGAAATTGTAGGTTGTGGTGTGTTCAGTTTTTCAGCAAGTTGAGATACATTATTCCCATGCTCACAATTAGCAGAATCAGGCAATAATTGTAATATTTCCAGCCTACACGAATCTCCAAGTGCTTTTATCTGTTCTGACAATATTATTTCTCTGTGCATCTAATATTATTGATGTATTGACAAATTTAAATACATCAATGTTATTTTAATTTTAAATAAATTTAAACTATTAACGGATGATAATTTAAAAAAATCTAATTTAAAAATTAAAAACTGGAAAAAGTAGAGTCAATTTGCAAAAAAGATAATTTAAAATGTATCCTAAAGATCAAATAACATATTGGTATCAAGGGCAAGGACTGTGGAATAATACATCTGAGAAGGATTGGAATAGTTGGACCTGGCAATTAAAAAACAGAATAACAACTGTAGAACAGCTAGAAAACCATTTAACCCTAACACCTGAAGAAAAAATGGGATGTTATTTTGCTAATAAAAAATTAGCTTTAGCCATAACACCTTATTTTTTTAATCTTATAGATCGTAACAACCCAAATTGTCCAATACGTCGCCAGGTTATCCCTCGCGGTGAAGAAATGAATGTTTCGCCTGAAGAATTAGTTGATCCGGTAGGAGAAGAACAAAATATGCCGGTAAAAGGATTGGTTCATCGATATCCCGACAGAGTCTTATTTCTGGTTACTGATAGATGTGCCTCATATTGTCGTTATTGCACACGCAGTCGTTTAGTCTCCAATGCTCAGGATTATAATTTTCATCCAGAATTTGAGGAAGGGTTACAATATATTCGTGAGCATAAAGAAATCAGAGATGTATTGCTAAGCGGTGGAGATCCATTGCTCTTATCTGATAACAAACTCGATTATCTACTCAAACAACTTCGTGAAATTCCGCATGTAGAATTTATTCGAATTGGTTCTCGTATACCTGTATTCCTGCCACAGCGTATTACCGAAAATCTTTGTAATATTTTTAAGAAACATGGTCCTATTTGGATGAGTATTCATACCAATCATCCCAAAGAATGTACCATTGCTCTTAAAGACGCTTGTGACAAACTATCATATGCGGGTGTCCCACTTGGTAATCAATCTGTTTTACTAAATGGCGTTAATGACAATATTGAAATATACAAATCTCTTGTTCATAGATTGTTGCTAATGCGTGTGCGTCCCTACTATCTCTATCAATGTGACTTAATTACCGGCAGTGCTCATTTGCGAACGGATATTAAAAAAGGTATAGAAATAATACAAGGACTTCGCGGTCACACATCCGGTTATGCAGTTCCTCAATTTGTCATTGATGCTCCTGGAGGTGGAGGAAAAATTCCGATAAACCCAGAGTATGTCCAAAAAATTACTGTCTCGGAAATTATTTTAAAAAATTATCAGGGGAAAATTTATCGTTATCCAATAGGTACAAATACAATTGCCAATGAACAGAACCTGAATGAATTCGTTGAAGAAATTTTAATTTAAAAAAATAAATTTCAGCTGTTCATTGTTTGGCAACTAGCTTCGATGCACGCTTTCTATCGCTAGCATCGAGAATACGTTTTCGCAATCGAATATTTTTTGGTGTCGCTTCAACAAGTTCGTCCGGGGCAATATACTCAATGGCACGCTCTAGCGAAAAACGAATAGGTGGTGTTAATTGCGGTCCTTTACCATCACCACTGGAACGGTGATTTGTTATGTGTTTCGCTTTTGTTGGGTTAACCGGTAAATCTTCAACTCGAGGATTTTCACCCACTATCATACCTTGGTAAATTTTATCTCCAGGCCCAATAAATAACTTTCCACGTACTTCAATATTGTTGAGCGCATAAGTCATTGCATCACCATCTTCAACCGAGACTAACGTCCCCGTGTGACGCGTTCTAATATCGCCACTGTCAAGCCGATACTCTTTGAATAAATGCGACATAATACCTTCGCCTCGAGTCATATTTAGCAACTCGAATTCAAATCCAATTAAACCACGAGTTGGAATTGTAGCTTCGATAGTTGTTCTACCCGAACGTGAATTCATTGTGTCGACAATGCCTTTTCGATGGGCAAGACTTTGCATACAACCACCAACTGATTCATCCGGAACTTCGAGATTTAATGATTCAAAAGGTTCGTGAAGCTTGCCATTAATTTCACGTTTAATGACCGTTGGTCTGGATACTAAAACTTCAAAACCATCTCTTCTCATATCCTCAACCACAACAGCTACCTGCATCGCACCTCTTGCACTTACTCGGAAAATTCCTGATGTATCAGTGTCTTCAACTTTTATGGATACGTTTGTTCGCACCTCACGTTGAAGACGATCGCGAATTTCTCTGGAAGTCACCCTGTTACCTTCTTTTCCAGCAAATGGACCATCATTAATAGAAAAAAACATTTCTACAGTCGGAGGATCAATTTCAACAAAAGGTAAAGCTTCTGCTTCTGCGCTAATAGCAATTGTTTCACCGATATCAACATCTTCAAATCCTGATAACCCGACAATGTGCCCTGCCCCACCTGATTCTAATTCAGTTGTAGCTAGTGCATTGTACTCGAAAACTTTAGTCACTTTCCCACGCTGAGGGCTTAATCCCTCACCTCTAAGACGCCAAACTGTTTCTCCAACACTCACCCGGCCACTAAAAATTTTTCCGATTGCAATGCGTCCAACATAGTCAGACCAATCAATATTTGAGACTAACATTTTGAAATCGCCGTCTGCATCAACGACTGGCGGTGGTATATTTTTTAATATGCATTCAAAAAGCGGATTCATGCCAGCCGGCTCATCATCAAGAGAATACATTGCATATCCATCTTTGGCACTACCGTAAAGAAATGGCGCATTGAATTGATCATCGTTTGCATCAAGATCGAGAAACAATTCCAAGACTGAGTCGTGGACATCCTCTGGTCGTGCATTTGGACGATCTATTTTATTAATAAAGACTGCGGCTTTTAACCCATTTGCAAAAGCTTTTTTAAGAACAAATCTGGTTTGAGCCTGAGTCCCTTCATATGCGTCAACTAGTAATAATACACCGTCAACCATTTTCATAACACGTTCCACCTCTCCGCCAAAATCAGCATGCCCAGGGGTATCAACAATATTCACCACATGATCGCCCCAGCGAACAGATGTATTTTTAGCCTTGATAGTTATGCCTCGCTCGCGTTCCTGATCCATCGAGTCCATAGCACGATCTTCGACAACTTGATTTTCCCGAAAAGAACCTGCATGCTTCAGCATCTGATTAACTAAAGTGGTCTTACCATGATCGACATGAGCGATGATCGCAATGTTACGGATATCATCCGCTCGTAAATTTGAAGTAGCCATAAACTATATAAAAAATTGATTAATGAATTTAAATTTTAAAATAAATGTTTCGATGAACGAATGAAAGAGCTAGTGGAAAACTAATTTGCAAGATATTAACTTAGGTAAAAGTCTTAAATGCGCTGTAGACTATCAAAACGATGAAAGCCTTATCCTCTTAATGCCTCTACACTGAAAGGGTGTCTGGAAACTATATAACCATTTTCCAATTAATTACAGATATAGAACTACTCAAAATTAATAATTTCAACCGAAATTTAAGCCACACGCTCTACAACTAATTGCGGTGGATTCGGCCTTTTTGGTGCGAGTCTGTATGCGGTACGCAAATAATCCAATGCACTGTCAAGTTTGGCTTCATTATTATAATGAATCATCATTAAAGGTTCTCCTTGTTTAACTTGTGCCCCTACTTTACAAATTTCAGAAACTCCTACTGCCGGATCATAGTTTCCTTTTGAATCTTTTGATAAAAGTTGAACCCCTCTCGCAATCATCCCTGCATTTATAGTGTGGACATATCCACGCTTGGGTGCTGGTAGCTTTTTGATAAATTTGGCTTTTGGAAATTTATCCGGATTTTCTATATATGATGAATCTCCTCCTTGAGCTTTTACCATTTCTTTGAATTTTTCTAGAGCTTTACCATTTTGTAAGTGTCGATTTACAATTTGTTTAGCCGAGAGTGTAGAACCAGCTACTCCGCCCAGCCTTACAATTTCCATACCGAGTTTTAAGACAATCTCTTTTAAATCTTCCGGTCCTTCACCTTTGAGCAAATCGATAGTTTCTTTTATTTCTAAAGCAGTGCCAACTGTGTCACCTAAGGGTTGGTTCATATCGGTCACCAATGCAACACAACGTCGTTTCATCGAACGCCCTACCCTGATTACTGAACGCGCCAATTGCTTTGCTTGCTCTAAATCTTTGATAAATGATCCATTACCCCATTTTACATCTATGACGAGTCCTTCAGCCCCTTGTGCAAGCTTGCGACTCAATACACTAGCAGTTATCAACGGTAAGCTAGGTATTACAGCGGTCTTTTGCCTCATTTTGTAAAGAATATTGTCCACTGGTGCAATTTCATCACACTGTCGAGTAATAGCACAATTAACGGCTTTAAGCTGTTTGATAAAGTCTTTTAAAGACAATTGAGTGTTAATCCCGGGAATAGATTCTAGTTTACTCAAATTACTAATTATAAAATCTTCATCGTGCCCAACCATCATAGGCATGACAACACCACAAGATGCTGCTAGCGGAGCCAATACTAAAGAGGTTTTGTCACCAACGCCACCAGTCGTATATTTATCAATCTTCGGTTTGGTTATTTTAGCAAGATCAATGACATCACCGGACAACATTATCTCTTCTGCAAGTGCGGCTGTTTCCATAGCTGACATACCTTGAAAGAAAATTGCCATTATCATAGCAGCCAACTGATAATCTGGTAACTCTTTATCGAGTATTGAGTCAGAGATGTATCGAATTTCATCCTTGGTATATTCACCACTGTCTCGTTTTTTCTCAATTAAGAAAGAAAAAGAAGGCTTAATAAATTTTCTCGGAGTAATGAATTTTTTCCGCATTTTATAAAAGATTATTATTAATATCTGCTCGCTATCGCTGTAAACATCTAACCATTAGGCTATTAAGAATCAAAATGTCCAGTCTTTTCTCAATTTAATGATTCTGACCGGGCTAAATTTGCAATTAAGACTAATAGTATCAACGGTTTGCTAATTGTTATTTTTTGAGAATAAATCTCGCTAAATGACCCTTCTGATATAATTAAGTTGCACATATTCTAGTATAAATATTACAGAAACCCGAATATGGATATTTGGTTAAATCCTTTATTTGAGATTGAAAAAGTACTTCTGGGTATTACAGAAGACCTTGAGTATTTTAATGATACTTATACTCCAAATCTCAAAATTTCAGATCCAAGGTTTGGCGATCTTCAAGCCGACGGAATTCTGTCATTTGCAAAACAAAGCAAGCAAAACCCACGATTTTTGGCCGAACTATTAATTGAGGCAATGAATAAATCTGGTAAAATTGATCCAAAGCTCATCAGCTATGAAATATCTGGTCCTGGTTTTATTAATTTTAAGTTTAGTAATGAATTTCTAACAGAATGGTTAAAAACTGTTCAGACAAAAAGCCAGCTTAAGGATCTGTGTCATAGCTCTTACCGCAAAAAATGTATTGTCGTTGATTTCAGTTCACCAAATACAGCAAAGCAATTGCACGTGGGACATATTCGATCGACTGTTATTGGGGAGTCAATTAGCCGTCTTCTTGAATTTTGTGGAGCTAATGTAATTAGAGACAATCATATTGGTGATTGGGGAACTCAGTTTGGCATTCTAATTATGGCTATCAAAAAACAGAATTTTGATTTGGATACTGTGGATGATCAAACTTTGGCGAAACTGGAGCAACTTTATAAATCCGGAACCGAGTTAACCAAAGAAAATTCAGAAGCACTAGCCGAGGCCAGAAACGAGTTAGTAAAACTTCAAAATGGAGATCCGGAAAATATAGGAATGTGGGAAAAAATTTCTAAAATAAGCTATCTGGAGTTTGAGGGAATTTATAAAATGCTTGGTGTCAGTTTTGATAAAGTTTTGGGTGAAAGTTTTTACCGTGACAAAATTGATCCAATTTATAAAGAATTAATAGAAGCAAAAATTGCGGAGGAAAGTGATGGTGCATTGGTAGTTTTTCATCTCGAACATCCCAGATTTAATAAACAGCCATTTATAATTAGGAAGCAGGATGGGGCATCGAATTATGCAACAACTGATCTTGCGACAATTATGTTTAGAGTTAAGGAATTTCAAGTCGACGAAATTATTTACGTAGTTGACTCAAGGCAGTCTGATCATTTCGAACAACTATTTTTGACAATTGATAAATGGTTTTCAACTTCTAATAAACCAAAACCAACATTAACACATGTTAAATTTGGCACGATTTTGGGCGATGATGGAAAAGCTATTAAGACACGATCAGGTGAACCAGTTAAACTTAAGGCATTGATCAATGAAGCGATTCAGCGAGCTTATAAAGTTGTAGAATCTAAAAATCCGGGTTTACCAGATAAAGAAAAAAATAACATAGCTCGTGTTATAGGCTTAGGAGCAATTCGATATATTGATTTACAGCAAAATAGAATTAGCGATTATATTTTTTCATGGGATAAAATGTTAAGTTTTGATGGAAATACGGCGCCATACTTGCTTTATGCTGTTACGCGGATTCGAAGTATTTTTCGCAAAGCAGCAATTGATCCTGAATATTATTGCGAGCAGGCTTCAGATATTGAATCTATTACAGAAATTGATTTGGCAAAAAAATTATTAGGGTTTGGTAGTGCAATCAATCAAGCTTTAAGTGAATTAAAGCCTCATCACCTATCATCGTATTTATTCGAATTAGCTGGAGTTTTTAGCACATTTTACAATACCGATAAAGTGATAGTCGATGATGCGTTAGTAAAATCTCGTCGACTAATGCTTTGTTCGAGAACCCTTTTAGTTTTGGAATCCGGGTTGAATTTATTAGGTCTGGAAACACTAGAGAGAATGTAGTTATTAATAAATATATTTACATAAATTATATCTTCATTATTACAACAACTGTATTGTTGCTTTACTAGTATTGAAATTGTAATAATTTTAGAAATGATTAATGAAAATAATATTGTGCAGTACGTCTTAGAAGAATATCCAAATACACAGGCTATTTATTTATTCGGATCTATTGCTGCTAAAGAATACACTAAAAATAGTGATATAGATATTGCTCTGTTACTTCCAGTAAATGATGCTAAATTAGAATACGAAAATCTATTTTATTCAGAATTACATAACAAATTAGCTAAACATTTTAATTGTGCTATTGATTTAATAAATCTTCGTAAAACTTCGACAGTATTTCAAAAAGAGGTTATTGCAAAGGGCAAACGTATCAGTTGTAATGATCGTTATACCTCCGATGAATTTGAGATGATAACTTTGTCTAAATATCAAAAACTAAATGAAGAACGAAAAGACTTACTAAAAGAATTTTGGGAAAGTGGAAGGGCATATAAAATATGAATGACATAGTTATTAATAAAGTTCAAAGTATTCAACGTTGCATTGAACGTGTTCGGGAAGATTATTTGTTGGCAGGAGATAAATTTCGTGAAAATTATAGCATTCAAGATGCTGTAATATTAAATATTATGAGAGCTTGTGAACAGGCAATTGATTTAGCCAATCACATAATTAAGTCTCATAAAATGGGTATTCCGACTAGTAGTTCTGAATGTTTCGAGTTGCTTGCAAAAAAAAATGTAATAACAGAGACGTTATCAAAACAGTTAATCAAGATGGTTGGTTTCAGAAATATTGCAGTTCATCAATATCAGGAGTTGAATATTAACATTGTTGAAATAGTTATAAATTCAGGAATTGATGATTTAGTGAATTTCACAGATTCTATGATAAATTTTATAAAAACTGATGCACCAGACTCAGATTATAAATAAAAAAGTTTCTACCTATAAACCATTATTATTTTTAGATCCAGACTCGATCATTTTTTTTAAATTACCCAATCCTGTTTCAAATTCATTTCCAATCATTCCATCCATGAGTAGACCAAAGAATCGTTCTAAAGGATATTTCAAAGTACCTTCATAAATCCATTCAGCATTTGTCGCATTATCATTTTCACTAAAAATCCAAATGTCCTTTGCTTCGCCTTGCATCGGTGAGGCAAAAACGAGTTTTGAGTCAATTCTCTTTCCAGGATCCAATTTTTCGATTGTCAAACTCCCTTCACCAACATCTTCTCCCCTCCAAGACCAGAAATGTCCAAGCGCTTGTGGGGTACCGTCAATTATATGCTCGGCAGAAGGATCTTTCTGAGACCATGGATTCCACTTAATAAAATTATTAAAATCCGCTACATATTTGTAAACTGTTTCAGGTTTTGCATTTATTTGAACCGATCGAGAAACATGAATTTGAGACGGTAATATTGCTGCAACAATTAACAAGATAGTAATCAGTCCAACAATGACTATTCCTAATATTTTTAATAGCTTCATGATTCTAAATAGTTAATGTTAGATATACATATTTGCAAATAAATTTACTATTGATATTTATTTAAAGCCTGGAAACAAATTCTAATAAATCGTGGCTTGCTGATATATTCATTTCAGAATTAGGATTGTTTTTTTTAGTATTGTTAACAATAATTTTTGATTCTTTTCCAGCGGCAACAGAATTGATTTTCGCGTTTATACCTGCTTGTAAATCTGATTCGCGATCCCCTACCATATAACATTGTTCATGAGCTAATTTATATTTCTCAATCATCTCTAATATAAATTTAGGAGATGGCTTCCGGTAAAATTTTGGTTGATCCGGTGCTTCAGGTGCTATACAAATCTGAGTAAATCCTGGTGATGGTAAATTTAATAACGATAACATTCGTTCGTTGCAAGCATCGACATCTTTCATTTTAAAAAACCCGCGTCCTACCCCACTCTGGTTCGTCAGTAAAAAAAGATGATATTTTTTTTCTAACGCTAACTTCAAAGCTTCATCAGCACCAGGAATCAACTCGACATCATCAGGATTGGATATGTATTCCTTGTCGAAAATTAGTAGTCCATCTCGATCAAGAAACAGAGCATTATTCGTGATTCTGCTCATATTGTAGTATTTCTTTTGGACTCACTGTTGCAGTACCTATTTTGCCAACAACAACACCAGCTGCAATGTTCGCAAAATGCGCTGCTTCTTCCATAGTAGCCTCAGCAGTGAGTGCAATTGTCAATGCAGAAATAACAGTATCACCTGCACCGGAAACATCAAATACTTCCTGAGCATATGTAGGAATAATTTTTAAAACTTTTCCCTCTTTACTGATTAACATCCCTTCTGAGCCTAACGTGATAACTAAATTTCTTGGTTTATACTTTTCCCAAATCAGTGAACAAATTTCTTCCGCAGGATAACTTTCATAATCTTCTGCTGAGAGACCACACAGTTCGAATGACTCTTTTTTATTTGGTGTTAATAATCCGATACCATTGTGCTTCAGTTTTCTTGAGGGTTTGGGGTCAAGCGCAGTAAATACATTTTTACCTAACGACAGTGAATGGATTTTTTCAATTAACTCATTGCTGACAACACCTTTTGCATAATCTGATATAATAACGGCGTCATATTCATCTAATTTTTCTTCAATTAATTTTATACTTTTTTCGTTATAGATATTATAATATTTAGCTGATTCTTCTCTATCTAATCGACAGAGTTGTTGTCCTCGAACAATTACCCTAGTTTTTAAAATACTCAATTTATTGGGCATGATAAAATGTTCATTGAAATGAACACTATGTTCTTTGAATATTTTTAGTAAATTTTCTCCGGCACTATCTTGTCCGATAACACCACATAACTCCGATCGTGCGCCCATAGAATTAATATTTAATGCAACATTAGCGGCTCCACCTGCTGTATATGTATCATTTTCTACTCCAACTACCGGCACCGGTGCCTCTGGCGAAATTCTCCATGCATCTCCCCAAATATAATGGTCTAATATTATGTCACCTATTACCAGAACCTTGAGTTTAGATATTTTTTCCAACAATTGTTTCATAGTGTTGATCTCAAATGATAATTCTATAAAAGTGCGATTTTAATAATATGTCAATTAACCGCTGGTTATTATTTAAACAAAAGTTATTTGTGAAAGAGCAACAAATTGAATTCTATAATCGCTATTCAAGCCAAATTGAAATCGAAGAAATATATGGCGAGAAATGGTTGAAGTTTATCTACAATAATTCATTTGGTAAATTTTTACTCTGGTTAATCGTAAAACGTACGGTATTTTCATATTTATACGGACGATGGGCAAAAAGCAAGTTGAGCATTAAAGAGATTATTCCATTTATCGAGAAGTATAAATTAAATGAGAATGAGTTTATCTTAAAGAGTAATCAATTTACATCGTTCAATGATTTTTTTATTCGAAAATTAAAACCTGAATCAAGACCAATAGATGAAGCAGTTAATTCGGTAATTTTTCCTGCTGATGGGAGACATTTAGGATTTCAAAATATAAATCCAGAAAATAATTTTTATGTAAAGGATCAACAGTTAGACTTAATTAAACTACTTGGGTCTTATAAGCTTGCTGATCAATTTAAAAATGGGAGCATGGTATTTTCCAGATTATGCCCGATAGACTACCATCGCTTTCACTTCCCCTACTCTGGAATTGTTAAATATGCTAAATTAATTAACGGACCATTATTTTCTGTGAGCCCACTAGCTTTAAAGCAAAACTTAAAAATATTATCTGAGAACAAACGTTGCTTAACTTTATTGGAAATTAATAATAACTTTAATGTGGCAATAGTTGAAGTCGGAGCTACGAATGTTGGTTCAATTGTACAAACTCATAATTCAAACACTAGAATAATTAAGGGTGATGAAAAAGGCTATTTCCAATTTGGAGGTTCAGCGATAATTACTCTTTTCCCGGAGGGAAAAATTAGACTAGCTGATGATTTAGTAGCGCACAGTGAATCAGGTAGAGAAATTTTTGCACGTATGGGAGATAAATTAGGAGAATGGATTACTTGATTTTATGTTATTGGCTGTAATGTAAATCCTGAATTTTTCAATACCGTTAAGTGATCCATGGCATTGTTGACATCATGTTTCCACTGCATGGTTGTCTCCTTTGAGACATTTATTTTTTCATTGATAGCAGCCTCTAACTGACTGTAATTTTCATCAAACTTTTGCTTAAGTAATTTTAATTGCTCAATACTTTTATTGATTATTTCCTGATATGCACTTGAGTCCTTGTTTGCATATTCTATTAAGCTTGCATCAATTTTTCTGCGTGTCTCATTTATTTCTGCCAATAAAATTTTTTCGTCGGCTACTCTTCGCAAACCACTCGTTAGGCCAAATTTTGATAATACCCATATAATCCATTTTGTTGGATCAAACTGCCATGCTTTAACGCCATTTCTATAATCGTGCTGAAACTCGTGATGATAGTTATGATACCCTTCGCCAAAAGTGACTAATGCCATAATTCCACTATCCCTGGCACTGCAACTAGCTGAATAAGGTTGTCGTCCCATATAATGACAGAGTGAATTAATACAGAATGTCCCTTGTTGAACTACAACTACTCTCAATATTCCGGAAAGTAAAAATGCACTCAGTGCAGCTTGGTGACCTCCATAAAAGTATCCGAGGATATAGGGCAAAATAAATCCTACAAAGACACCAATATAATGACACCATTTATATTGCCACATTATTAGTTTATCTTTTCTAAGATCAGCAACATTGTCCATTGGAGGTTTTGGTTTTAACTTAAATAGTAACCATCCAATGTGGGCATGAAAAAATCCTTTGCTTATATCATATGGATCATCTTCTTCATCTACATGTTTGTGGTGACGTCTATGATCTGACACCCAATCTAAGGCTG
This sequence comes from Opitutales bacterium, assembly GCA_021772565.1. Classification (GTDB taxonomy): domain Bacteria; phylum Verrucomicrobiota; class Verrucomicrobiia; order Opitutales; family JAJFLR01; genus JAJFLR01. The sequence continues at coordinate 42,260 of JAJFLR010000107.1, forward strand.
CATTTTCAAACGCGGCAGCACCAAATAATAATGTAAAAAGTTTAACCGGCCACTTTGCTTTAAATGCGAGATGAGAAAACAATCGATGATATCCTAACGTTATACTAAATCCGGTTGCAAAATAATAAAAAAGAAACAGACAAATTTGAAAAGCATCAACACCGTTATGCCAAATGTGATAAGGCACAATACTGATTGACATTAAAAATGTCCCAATTAAAAATGTACTGGTTATCCAACTTACTCGATTGAATGGAATTCTTAAGTTCATAGATTCTAAGTTTATTATATCAAAATTATAGAAAATTTTTATACTTTTGTAACAGACGAATATTTAAATGACAACAGAAAATTTTTATAGTTCTATATATTTTATTATTAACTGGATTTATAAGTAAAAATCCACACAGAAAGCTACGAGACATTGAAGATAAAGAATTTTAGAATGGGCAAAGCACGCTTCAAAGTATTCATCATCCTCTAAAGCATAAACTAATCTAAAAGTCTAAATTAATATCACTGCACCCTACTCTACGACTTTGTCATTAAACCTTTCCAAAGATATCATAAGTATACTAATATCAGGTGGATTTATACCACTTATTCGACTTGCCTGCCCTAATGTCATAGGTCTGATTTGCTCTAATTTTTGAATGCATTCGTTTCTTAGTCCTTTAATATTTTTGTATATTAGCATTTCTGGTATCTTAATATCATCAATTTGTTGAAATCGCTTTAATAGTTTAACTTCCTTATCTAGATATCCCTTAAACTTAATTTTATAAAGCACTTCTGATTTTATAGCATCAGTTTCAGCCAAAAATTGCCCCGGTAAATTCGTTGATTCACGCCCTTTTCTGATTAGCTCTCCATAAGTTATCCCCTTAATTTTCTCTGCTTCTAAATTATTTATCCATGTATTAATTTTGGCTTTTTTAATTTTAATATTCTTCAGTCTATCTTCAGCAACCAATTTATAGTCTTTAGCATGATCATATAAGCGACTTTCAGCGCTTCCATGGTTAAAGAGCAATCGATGCTCTGCTCTACTAGTAAACATTCTATATGGTTCAGTTGTGCCTTTTGTGACTAAATCGTCGATTAATACTCCTATATACGCTTCATACCGTTTTATGACTAGAGGAGCTTTTGCCATCACCTTATTGCATGCATTTACACCCGCCATAAGCCCTTGTGCAGCAGCCTCTTCATAACCAGATGTTCCATTTATTTGTCCCGCGAAAAATAAATTTTCTACTTTTTTAGACTCAAGTGATGGAAGTAATTGTGTGGGATCAGCATAGTCGTATTCTACAGCATATGCAGGCCTAAGCATTTTGACATCTTCTAATCCATTGATTGATTGAAGAAGTTTGATTTGAACTTCATACGGAAGGCTGGTTGATAATCCGTTTATGTAATATTCATCCGTATTTCTCCCTTCAGGTTCAAGAAATAATAAATGACGATCTTTGTCAGCAAATCTAACGAATTTATCTTCAATACATGGACAATATCGTGGCCCAGTACCCGTAATTTCACCACTATACATGGCCGATGACTTTAAATTATCGAGTACGACTTTCTCGGATTCTTTACTCGTATAGGTCGTCCAGCAAGAAATTTGATCGTAGCCAGGCGTCCACCCCAATTTTTTTTGCCCAAAATGTTCCACGTGGAACAAATCATTGCTTGGCCGAGTATCGTAAAAACCAAAAAGAGTGGGGTGCTTATCGCCAATTTGCTCGACCAGCCCTGAGAAGTTTATACTTTTCCCGGAAACCCTGGGAGGGGTGCCTGTCTTCAATCGACTCAACTCAATACCTGCTTCCTCAAAACTTCCAGACAATCCATTTGCCGAAAAATCCCCGAGCCGCCCCCCCTCATTCTTATTTGTACCAATATGAGTTAACGCCCGAAGAAATGTACCCGTAGTAACGACAATTGTTCTTGAAAAAAACTCTATACCCAAATTGGTTTTTACTCCAATAGCCTTATAATTCTTAAAAATTATCCCTGTCACTATAGCCTGGAAAAGATTCAAGTTATCCTGCAACTCTATGGTATGCTTCATTCTAAATTGATAGGCTTTTTTATCACATTGGGCACGTGGAGCCTGAACAGCCGGCCCTTTAGATCTATTCAATAAACGAAATTGAATTGCCGTCGTATCGGCATTAATTGCCATTTCACCTCCAAGAGCATCAATTTCTCTCACCATGTGGCCTTTTGCTTGTCCGCCAATGGCAGGGTTACAACTCATTTGGGCAATCGTGTCAATATTCCCACTGAGAAGTAAAGTCTGACCTCCCATACGAGCTGCAGCAAGTGCTGCCTCGCAACCTGCGTGACCAGCACCACAGACTATTACATCATATGGATATTGTTTGGAATTTTTCATTTACCTATACAGAAATTATCAAAAATTTCATCCAATATTCTTTCATTACTTATTGATCCAACAATAGTTTCAATAGCAGATAGTGATGTCCTCAAATCACTGACTATTAATTCTGTAGGGATTTTATTATTTATCTTATTAATTGCATCTCTGATATTTAGCTTAGCTTCTTTCAAGGCTGTTGCATGACGTGCACTCACAATAATTGCATCTCTATCATGGATTTCGAAATTTTTTTCAATGATTTTTACTATTGAAGAAAATACATCCTCTAATCCAAATTCATTTAATGCTGATACTCGACAATGTTTAAAATTTTTGAATAAATTCGAGCATGATTTGCTCTCTGCTAAATCAATTTTATTTTCAATTATTAATAAATTTTTTGTCGGTAATATATCATTTATCTCATTGGTTAAAGTCGGGTAGGGTAATGTAGAATCAATGACAAACAAAATAATATCAGCTCTCCTTACTTGTTCGAGTGTTTTAGAAATACTTTGTTCTTCAATTGACGTTTTAGCGCTATGAAGTCCTGCTGTATCAATAATTTGTAAGCAATATTGCTCAACAATGACTCTTGTTTCAATAAAATCACGAGTAGTGCCTGCTTCAGGACTAACAATAACTCTATCATCACCAGTCAAAGCATTGAGTAAGCTACTTTTTCCTACATTTGGAAGTCCTATCAAAACAGTTCTAACACCCTCTTGAAGTATGGATTTGTAATGACTGGTAGCAATCAGTTGATCAATTTCATTAGATAATTGTATTAAATCAGAAATAGGACCAACTTCATTTTCTGTGGGTAAATCTTCTTCAGGAAAATCAATGTAAGCTTCTAGGTTAGCAATAACTTGTACTAATTTTGAAACTAATTCATTGACCTTGTGACCAACTGATCCATCAAGCTGCTTTTTGGCCGATTCAAGAGCTTTATCACTGCGAGATCTGATTAAATCAATAACTGCTTCACTTTGGCTTAAATCCATTTTCCCATTTAGAAATGCAGTTCGGGTAAATTCACCTGGTTGAGCTATTCTACAACCCCTTTCTACTAAATCTTCAATAATCTTTTGGACTATTAGTGGATTTCCATGGGGGAAAATTTCCAACATTGGTTCGCCGGTGTATGATGCTTCGTTTTCATAATAAACAAATATTACATGGTCAATTTCCTTATTATTAATAGAAGTATATTTACCAAATGTTGAAATTCTTGGGGTAATATTTTTGTTCGTGAAGATATCACTTACTAATTTTTGACACAACTGCCCAGTAACTCTGACTATGGCAATAGCAGATTCTCCTAATGGTGTGGCCTGAGCCACTATTGTTTCATCAAATGGCATAATTATGCCATCGACTTAAACTATCAAAAAAAAATAGTCCAACTATTCTTCTGCAGTAGTTTCTGCTAGAATGCTACCACCAGCTACTTGAATTTTACTTAAGATAGTATTTTTGATTTCATCTAATACATCTGGATTTTCTTTTATGTATTGCTTACAGGCTTCTCTCCCTTGTCCTATTAATTTACCTTTATAAGATATCCATGACCCTTTTTTATCCAATATCTTATGTTCTATTCCTAAATCAAGGATCGAACCGGTTTGTGAGATCCCTTCATTATACATAATATCAAATTCACATTCAGTGAAGGGTGGGGCTACTTTATTTTTAACAACCTTTATCCTTGTACGATTTCCTGTAACTTTACCTGATGGCTCTTTAATTGCACCAATTCTGCGAATATCTATTCTTACTGATGAAAAGAATTTTAATGCCCGGCCTCCAGGTGTTGTTTCAGGGCTACCAAACATCACTCCGATTTTTTCGCGAATTTGATTGGTAAATAGACAGATGCAATTTGTTTTGCTAATCGCTGCGGTAAGCCGTCTCATTGCCTGACTCATAAGTCTGGCTTGAACGCCAACTGTGGCATCACCCATTTGTCCATCTAATTCATTTTTAGAAACAAGTGCTGCTACTGAGTCGATAACTACAATATCAATTGCTCCAGACCTAATTAACGTTTCTGCAATATTGAGTGCATCTTCACCACAATTTGGCTGACATACCATAAGATTTTCTAAATCAACCCCGACAACTCTAGCGTATCTGGCATCAAGTGCATGTTCAACATCAATAAATACAACATTACCACCCATTTTTTGGGCTTGGGCAATGATACTCAGACATAATGTTGTTTTACCTGATGATTCTGGCCCATAAATTTCGGCAATTCTACCTCGAGGCAGTCCACCGACTCCGAGGGCCAGGTCGATTGCAATTGAACCTGTGGAAATCACTGGCACGTCCAATTTTGAAGGATCTCCCATTCGCATTATAGCTCCTTCACCAAATTGTTTATTTATCGCCGAAAAAGCAAAATCGAGCGTATTATTATTATTGTCCATTGCTATTGATGATTTTTTCTTTGTCATTTCTTTTACCATTTTGAGTATTTGTTAAATTTATTACGAATTATGTGTTCAATCAATAACCAAAAACATAATTAATTCACAAAAGCAACAAAAAAGTGTAAATATGTTCACTGTAATTTTGTTCATCTAACAAAGGTCATAAGCATGTGATCTATTCTTTAGATCAGAAATTAAACTGGCGATATTTTCGAAAAAGTCCTTTAATCTCAATATATCTTTAGATTTATCATTTTGATATGGGTGAAATTTTCTAGAATTGTTTAAAATAAATTATCTGTATGAGTGAAGTTGACAACAAACCGATCAAAAATTTAGCAATTATTGTAAACCATTCCAAAAATGGTTCGCAAGCGTTGGCTGATAAATTACTCACTTTATTGGAGGCAATAGGTATTAATGCTAAATCAACATTCGAACACCCTGTTCCAGAGGACTTTTTAGTTGGTATGGATGCATGTTGTGTTGTTGGAGGCGATGGAACAATTTTGGGTGTTGTAAAACAATCGGTTGATTTATGTGTACCTGTGTTTGGAATCAATATCGGGAAACTTGGATTTCTGTCTACATTTTCACCGGAAGAAGCAAAAAAGGGGTTCGCAGAATTACAAAAGGGTAATTATCGTATTGCTGAAAGAACAATGGTTCAATGCTGCAATGTCCATGGAGAGACTTATTTTGCACTTAACGATGTTGTGATAAAAAGTTATTCATCGAGAATGATTCAGCTGGAGGTGTATGCGAACAATAGTTTTGTTAACGAGTATTTTTGTGATGGGTTAATCTTTTCAACCCCTACCGGATCAACAGCGTACAATCTTTCTGCCGGTGGACCTATAATTCATCCTGATGCGAGGGTATTTGCTATGACTCCGATTTGTCCACACACTTTGAGTAATAGAGGGGTTATCATTGATGAAAACACTAATATCGAAGTTAAATTGAGAATTAAAAATAATGAAAGTCGTGTCACTTTAGACAGTATAAGCAGGTTTAGCGAGGGAGATTTTCCGTTGACAATAAAAGTGGCTAAGAAAACTTTTCCTCTTATTCTCAGTAAAGATCATGCACATTTTTTAATGGTAAGACAAAAACTAAAGTGGGGAGGAGAGTTCAACAAAGAAGGATAACTCTGCCTAATAGCATAGATTATTCAGACAATTTATTACTTGCTGAATTAAAAAATAGTATATTAATTATAAGCTCATTACTATAATATCACTATATGGCTACTGAATATTACATACGATCTCAAGACTCAGAAAACTCTCAGGGTCCATACACCGTTGAAAAATTAGTTACATTAGCTGAAGCCGATCAACTTGATTCTGAAACACTTTTTTTTAATGAAGAAACAGAACAATGGGCGACAATAGGTTCTGATGAACAACTAAAGCGGAAAATATTTCCTGAGAAGAAAAAGCTATCTTTAAAACCTAAGGCTGAAGAAGACATGAATCTCCTTAATGCTGATGAAGATGAAGTCGCTGAAATTAAAGTAGATGAATTATTAGCTGCGGCGGAAGGGGATACAGAAGAAACGGCACATATTAAAACCCAACAAATTTGGCAAAATAGGGCTGCTGGGATTTCAATTCCTTTACTTGGCACAATGATGATGATTAGTGCATTAACCTTAATTTTCCCAAGTTTAAGTAATATTCAAGCTGCTATGTCGGAAGGGGATTATATGATTTTATTGCAAAAACCTTTAATTATCGTGGGCATAATTGATATATTATTTGCAATTGCCCTATTTCTCTCAGTTGTTGAAATATTTCCTGTCTTACGTTTAAGAGCGATGCTTGGCTTAGGTTACTTTGCTTTTTATCATTGGGCATTATGGTTTAATGGCGATTCAGATTCTCTTTACTTACTGATATGTGGAATTTGTGCAGCACTGGGAGTATATATTTGTTCTATTACTTTGAATTTTATTTTCATGATTCTTTTTGCAATTATTGGACTTGGTGGACTTGGTGGTTACGCATATTTTTCAATAATTAATAAATTATTTTAGAATTATTACTTAGATACATAACGAGTAAACATCTATTGGAATGTTTACTGATTCACAATAATTATTTGATAAAGTTAATGAGTCTATATTAATCAAATTTAATCGTTATGTCTCGCAGTCCTATCAAGATTTTTAATGAAATTAAAGATAAAGCCTTCAATATATTTACTAAGGATATATGGGCATCCACATCCCTTAATGATACTGATTTAAGAGGACGAATTTACAGTTATCTAAGAATATTATTTATTATAATTCGGGGTATCACTGATAACCGAATTTTTAGTCGAGCTGCTGCGCTTAGTTATTATGCTCTTATTTCATTGGGTCCATTAATTGCCATTATCATAATGATATCTGGATTTGTTTTAAAAAAGGGTGAGTCCGATCTGGCGATCAATAGTCTAAATAAACTGATTTTATTTATTGCACCTTCTGTATCAGAACTGAACAAAGCTAATGAGCGTGAGGAACAAATGAACGAACTTCAGAATGGCTCAGTAGAATCTACTGAGACGCAAAATTTAATCAATCCTGAGCTAACGGATTTATTAAATAATATAATTTCCAGTGCTCAGTCAGGAACTGTTGGAGTTGTTGGTCTGTTAATGTTGATATTTGTTGGGATTCAATTGATAACCTCCATTGAAACTGTGTTTAATGAAATTTGGGGAGTGCGTCGTGGCAGAAGTTGGTTTCAGAGAATAGTTTTTTATTGGACATTTATTAGTCTGGGATCAGTCGTCGGTTTTGCTTCTGTGACAATAATTTCTGCCTCAACTTTAGCACAAATATTTAATAAACTTCCGTTTGGACCAGAGTTATCGGCAATATTTTTTTTGTTGGGACCTGTTATATCATTTCTATTGGTGATCTTACTTTTAATGGCATTTTATGCTTTTATCCCAAATACACAAGTGAAGTTAAAGCCTGTTATTATTGGTTCAACAATTGTGGCCTTACTTTTATTTTTGAATAATTATTTATCATTTTTTTATGTGCAAAGAGTTATTGAAAGTAAGAGTCTATATGGATCGTTAGGGATAATTCCGGTATTAATGTTAGGACTTTATATCTTTTGGGTTTTTATTTTATTTGGCGGTCAGATTACCTACTCAATACAAAATGTTAACTTTCTATCCAATAAACTCGTTTGGAATCAAATTAGTTTAAAAAACCGAGAAACCTTAAACTTAGCTGTTTTCATTTCAATATGTCGCAGATTCAACGATGACCAACCTCTATATACATTTAATGATTTAATTGAACTACTTTCAATACCGGGGCACATCCTAAATGAATGCTTAAGTAGACTTTGTGATTTAGGATGGATAAATAAAGCAAACGCTGAAGATAGTAAGGATATAAATTCAATAAAATTTTTGCCGGCAAGGTCGTTAGATAAAATTACCTTGGCCGAATTCAAAAAATCACTCGACGAATTTAATCATACGGAGAGTATGGGAATACTACAAAAAATTGACCCATTGATTGATCATTACTTAACTTCTTCCGATGAATTTTTGCAGAAAAAATTGGGGAATGTTACATTGTATCAGTTATTGTCTGAACACCAACAAAAGTTGTAAGAAGTTTGCTCTATTATAAAAAATTTCTGGGTTTCTCTGATCGGGCTACTACAAACGCCATACCGTTAGTAATAGTGGTTCCACACAAGACAGTACGAGTTCGATTACTACAAAATTATATTTGAAATTCGTTATTTATAGAATTATTTTATTACTTAATTCTCTTTGCCATTGATTGAATTAGCATCGTTAGAAATATAGTGTCTGACTCAATTTTTCTACAGGAGTCTACTGCATTTTTTGTGTAATCATTTGCTTTTTCACGTGCCCTGTCTAATCCAAATTTTGTAGCATAATTTAGTTTATTATTTTTAGCATCAATGCCGGTTGATTTACCTAACTGTTCAAATGAACTTGTTACATCTAGTATATCATCAATTAATTGAAATGCTAATCCAAAATTAATCCCTATGTCGCGAATGATATCTATTTGTGTTTTTGAAGCATCCGCTAGAAGAGCACCTATAACTAGCGATGAAGAAATTAATGATGCCGTTTTATTTAAATTTATAAAATATAAATCATCTTCCGATACATTAATTGAGTTATCTTGAGTGCTCATCAAATCTTCCACCTGACCGCCAATAAGCTTCTGGCTTCCAGCGATGGTACTTAGTTCACTCGAAATAGCACAACAAATACTTGGATTATTTTTGTATGCCCCAGAGATTAACTGAAAAGAATATGTGAGTAAAGCATCACCGGCAAGAACAGCAGTAGCTTCATCAAATTTGATATGACATGTAGGGTTGCCTCGTCGAAAATTGCTGTTATCCATACAAGGCAAATCATCATGAATCAGAGAATAAGTATGCAAACACTCAACAGCCACGGCAGCAGGAGCTGGATCAATTATTGAATCAAAATCAAAAAATGTATGGCCTGTAAACACTAGTATAGGCCTCAGTCTTTTTCCACCAGCAGTAATACTATAACGCATAGCTTCATGAATTCGAGATGGCCGAATATCAACTGCAGGAAGTAATTGATCAATCTTTTTGTTAACAATTGATTGAAAATTGTTATATGTTTTTTGAAAGTTCAATTCTTAATAATTACTTTAGTTTATTATAAATATCAGCTGTGCTAAACTCGGTTTAATTTTTTATTTGTGTTTTTAATAAATAATTAGTTTACCTTAGGTTACATCAACAACTTCAATAACAGTTTATTTATTAAGTATTATAAAAATTAAAAATGGAAAGAATAGAGCAAATTTGCCAGAGAATTTTTTCGAGCAAAAATTTTTTTAATAAATTTTTAGTAGGAGGCGTATTATCATTTATCCCAATTCTGAATATCTTTTCTTTGGGGTACCTCTATCGTTATTCATTGCAAGTTCGCCAGAAAGGAGATTTTACATTGCCTAAATGGAAAAACTGGCCCGGACTGTTTATTGACGGTTTAAAGTTTTTGTTGTTGGCAATACTGTTTGCTGGTATCCCAGTATTATTTGGCTGGGCATTGTCAAGTGGACTACGAGTTCCATTTAGTTACATTAGAATTGAGTTATGGGCATTTATTCCATTTGGAATTTCAATAGCATTAGCACCTCATTTCATGATAGCCGCATTATACCGTTTTCAATCAAGAGAAAAAATTGAAGATTTACTGCGCTTAGATATAATTTTTTCAATGATTTTGGGGTGTTGGCATAGTTTGATTATTCCGGGATTGGCATTAATTGGGTTATTATTTGTTGGATTACCAATAATTGGATTTTCATTTTTTCTCGGATTTTCATTGATTATTGCTTACTTTAATCTGATATTTCTTTTATTTGATAGTGAGAGAAAAGCTTAATAGAATTTGATATGCCAACTTACGAATATTCGTGTAAATTTTGCAGAGAAATTTTGGAAGTTTTTCAAAATATGACTGAACCCGCCTTAAAAAAATGCCCTATATGCAAGAAAAGTGGCGTTCAACGTTTAATTAGTGGTGGTGCTAGTATAATATTTAAAGGGGGGGGATTCTATGAAACAGACTATAAAAAATCACAGACTAAAGAAAATGTAAGTCCTCCAAAAAAAGAAACTACCAGTGATCAACAAAAGGCACCAGATTCTAAAATAAAAGAAGTATCAAAATCAAATTAGTTTAATTATGGCAAAGAAAGAAAAAGATGATTTTCAGCCCAGTATTTTTGGATCACTGCTTGTTGCAGCAGTAGCTATTATGGTTGGTATTATTTTAGCAACTATAAACCTCTCATTGATAGCAGTTGCAGAAGTCAAAGAAATACCACCTGATGATGAAAGCGATGTAAAGGTAGTATATTATGTTAAGGGAGAAACTAAAGGAGGAAAAAACTGGGAAACCAAACGTACTTATCTTGAAGCCGGTACCCCCGGAAGCATTTTTTTTGATGAAGGTGAATTGAACACCTGGCTACGCAAAACATTTTCCTCAAAACAGATTCAAAAACCAAATTCAGGAGAAGAAGATAAAGGTGAATTTTTAAAAATAGCAGCCACCAATCCTAACGTCAATATTGATGGAATTGATTTTCAGCTTTCATCAGTTATTGAAGTACCCCTGTACTTTAAAAAATTTAATATCGTTTACCAAACTAAAGGAATTTTTGTGAAAGATGATACCGGCTATAATTTTGTACCGGAAAAAAGCTACTTTGGCAGCTGCCCAATCCCTAAACTTTTTGGTATTCAAAATAGGGTATTCAAAATATTTTCTAGTGATTATTTAATATCAGAAGAATATGTTGCCCTTAATACCCAATGGAGTGAACTTGATGTCGTGTCAGTTGAAAATGATATGATTAAGCTGGTTATTCCTGGTTCATGATTTTGAGATGTTTCATTTTTCTTAGCACAATCCTGGCAATTCCCGGCATTACTAACGCTAATATTATATCTCAAAATGCTCCCCGAAGGATAGTTAGTAATCGGTACTTTGAAATATTATCTAGTGATAATGTTTCGTTGGCATATGTAAATTCTATAAGTCAAATTACATCACGATTATTTAAGTCATATTTTAATTTACCAGATAAATTTAATCAGCTCATTACAGTAATTTTAACTCCTGAAGAAGATTGGAAACATCATGAACAATTTTTAGTCGAATCTACGTCTAGCGGTAAAATTTATTTATCACTATCATGGGGCGAAAAATCGCAAAAAGAATTTTTAGTTAGAGGCTTAATACAATCTTTAGGTGTTCAGTATTTTATTTGGAACTACGGTCATTCTGATTCAATAAAATTTCCATTATGGTTAGAAGTCTCTATATCAGAAGAATTCAAAAAACATGTAGCACCAGCATATCAAGATTATTTATTATTATCGGCTGATCTATATCAACCAATTGAGATTAGAAAACTAATAAATACTAACAAAACTGATGATATTAATATTGTGTATAAAAATAATTCTTATTGGTTTTTGCATTTTTTAATTAATGAAACTGGATCAGTCAATGAGTTTAAAAACATACTCAATAATCTTTTTAAATCTCGTTCACCAATGCAGTTTCTCAGTAATTATTTTACTGAGAAGTATAATAAAATCCTTGATGTTGAATTTGTTTGGATAGTCAGCTATTACGAATTGACTAACCGTAAGGCTGGTTTAGTCGAATCTTTAGAGACTTCATCTAATATCCATTCACACCTTAGTAGCTTCACATATTTTGAATCAAACGAAGAGATCAAAATACCAATATCAAAATTATGGAAAATTAGAGACCATCAATTTATTCATGATTTGATTACATCTCGACTATTAAGTATCAAACATCATCTCGTTGGTATTAATCCAGTTTTTCATAATTCATTGATGTCCTTAGGAGAGACATTGGAGCATATTTTAGAAAATGATTTAGAACGCGTTACTTTTGCTAATTTAAAATACCTTGACGACATAAAGACTGCCGAGGAAACCAAAGCTCAAATTCTTGAATTAATAAACCAGTGAAAACTTCGCGACTGAGTAATTGTTGAAATATATGATTACGTGTGAAGCAATTAAATGTCTAAAAAACCATTAGATTCAATATTAGAGTAAGTTTTAATTTATTATTTAAATGATAAATGTCATAAAACCATCCACCAAATAAATACTGGAAGAACCATTAAAATCCCCATTACAATTAATATAATTTTCTTGTGTCGTTTTGATCTAATATTTTCAATAGTTTGTTCGTTATTTAAACAGTCCATATCTTTTTCAATTAAAAAATAATACTTTAATTACTTACAACAATTCGAAAACCTATAAATCGATTTCTGTGTATTTTTGGTTTATTGATTAATGGAATTTCAACTAATTTTTCTACAGAATCACCCGCACTTCCCCCAATTACCCATGCATTGTCTTCATTTGGAATGTTTGTAGATAATGTCCATTCTGCAACATTTCCCAACAAATCATAATAACCGTAAGTACTTATTAACTTTTCTCCTACAGGGTGAGTTGTGTTCCCACTGTTTTGTGAGTGCCATGATGAATTAAATGTATTACTGTAATTAGTGTTACTCAATGCATTATAATAATTTGATTTTGTTGGCAGACTTACCGTTTTTCCTAACATCCACCCAAGTCTTTTACAAAATTCCATAGCATCATCCCATTTTACTGAGTCAACTGGATAATGATCATCTGAGTTTCTACTCGGATTTGTCCCCATGATTTTAGTATAGAGTACTTGGCTAGTTTCATATCGATACATTTTCCAGTTACTATCGTTTGGAATATTAATTATGTTATCATAAATATTATTTTGAATATAGGAAATCTCATCTTGATTCTCCCTTAAGTAGCGAAGTTTTTTTACTAATTTTTTGTCGTAATATTTACTATGAGGATAGCTTTTATTTAAACGTTTAATATTATTAAATAGATCAGCCATTACTTGAATAGCCATATTGATTTTTCTATTTGCAAGATAATCATTCAATAAGGCCTTCTGTTCAGTTATCTTTTTTTCATAACCATGGCTCAAATTCGATTGCCTTAATGTTTCTAACTCTGCGATTCTTTCTAAAGATGCAAATTTGCTATCCGGGTATTCCTCGTTAATTTTCTGTTGCAGCAATCTTGCTTTTTTAATTAATTTTGCCGCACTATTATAATTACCGTTATTATCATCATGAAGTGCCTGATCCAAAAGTTCTTCTATTTTAATAAAGTCAGGAGCTGTCAAAATTAATGTCATTTCATCTCCCAGTCTCTCAAGACGAGATTGGTCAGCATGTTCGCTATCTCGAAAATTAGTAACTATACTATTTTGTAAATTTATTGCCTCTCTCAAATGATGCTTGGCTTTTTGAAATTCGCCAACAATTACTGCTTTATTATACTCTAGTTCTTCTTCAATACTTTTTTCATAAGCTGGCCTTGTTTTTATAATCATTGTCATCTTTCTAAGTTCTTCTTCACGGGGTAAATTCCTATATTCACTTCCTTTGAACTTTTCATTTATTTCCGACTGTAACTTTAGAGCCTCTACTAAATGCAAGTTGGCATTATCAAAAATTTTATCATTGAATAACTCACGGCCAATATCTTCCAATTCCTTACTTTTATCGTAGTAAAATTTACCCTGATATTGATCATATTGTTTTTTTAATTGATCAATTTTTTTCTGCTCCGAATGTTGAGTTCCTCTTGCTATTTCATACAATTTTGATTGTAGAATAATTATTTGTTCCAGAATCCATAAATCATTAGGCTCGATCGTTCTTGTTTTTTTAATGTCATTAAATTTTTTTTCTGCTTCTTCGATTCGATTTCTAAGTTGAATAATTCCTTGAGTTTCAATTTTTAGATTTTTAATATCATCTTCAGAGACTTTTTTCGGACCAAAAATTATCATAAGGTAAATAACAAACAGTATACTCAAAGCAAAGATTAGAGACCCTAATGTTTTTATCGACTTATTGCGATACCTTGATTTTGAGCCAAATAGTAGACGTATCAAACGCATATGATTTTTGATGAAATTAGTTTTTTGTTATTTATAATTTAAAGACCAGAATTTTCATTATACAAAAAAATTCAACTTTAAAACATTTTACATGGACTCATTTGTATTGATATTTTTACCTCGAGAGTCTTTTTTGCCAATTATACAAACTTAAATATGGATGTTATAACTGATTTTGCATTTTTTGAACCTTTATTTCAAATATTGGATTCTTTTGTGGGCAATTGGTTACAATCTTACATCGATATGGATTTCGCTATAAATAAAATTCTTCTTATAGCTGCCATTCAGATTCCAATTCTTTCTGCTTTAGTTTTATTAATATTTGGAAAGATATCAGATAAGTTTGTAAAAAATCTTGCTGTAATTGCTTTTTTTATACCTGCAATAATCGCTTGTTGGTTATGGTCTGCTTATAATATTGTTGGATCTTCTGGATTCGCATATTTCTCAGATACCTATACAGGGCTCGAACTTTTTGGAATCAGTCTAAAATTAGGATTAAACGGGATTTCACTGCCATTATTTGTCCTCGCTGCTTTAGTTGGGCTGGCTGCCGGGTTATATGCAGTTTACTCAGTAACCGATAATTTAAGGCATTACTTAACATTACTATTACTAATGCATGGGGGGTTAATGGGTATCTTTGCATCAATCGATATTTTCTTTTTTTATTTCTTTCACGAATTAGCATTAATTCCAACTTTTATAATGATTGCTAGATGGGGTGGGCCGGGGCGTCGGTCTGCTGCTATAGAAATGACTATTTATTTAACACTCGGCGCACTTTTATCATTAATTGGCTTGATCGGAATATATTTAGAAAGCGGATTAGGGTCATTTGACATAATTAGCCTCAGAAAACATCTTGCCGAATTTCCTTTATCAGAAATTACTGAAAAATATTTATTCGGATTATTACTTTTTGGGTTTGGCATTTTAGTTTCACTCTGGCCTTTTCACAGCTGGGCACCTCGTGGATACGGAAGCGCACCGACATCAGCTGCCATGTTGCATGCGGGAGTTTTAAAAAAATTTGGCCTTTACGGAATTATTCAGATTGGGGCCCCATTATTGCCAATTGGCGCCACTCAGTGGACAAATCTTCTCCTATTTTTGGCATTGGGGAATATCATTATTATTGGTTTTGTAACTTTAGCCCAAAAAGATTTAAAGCAATTGATTGGTTACAGCTCCGTTATGCATATGGGTTATGCCTTCCTGGGAATAGTTTGTCTCTCGACTATCGGTATCGGCGGCGCTGTTTTAATAATGTTTGCCCATGGACTATCAATATCACTCCTTTTCTTACTATCAACTTGCATATACAAACGAAGTAACACTTTAGACATGAGACAAATGGGAGGGCTCGCGACCAAAGCACCCGTATTGGCTTTTTTCTTTATAGCTGCAATATTAGCAGGTATCGGGTTACCTGGTTTTGCCAATTTTTGGGGAGAAATCACAGTTTTTATTGGGCTTTGGCAATATAAGCCAATACTGGTATTCCCCGCAATTTTAGGAATAGTTTTATCTGCGATTTATGGGTTGAGAGCCATTTCTTCTATTTTTTATGGCCCGATACCAGAATCTCTAAATTATAAATTAAATTCTGAAACTTCTGTAGCTGACTCAAAGCAAGAAAACCAAAACGAATCCATCGATTTAAATTATGGTGAAAAAATGCCGGCCGCTATTCTGCTGGTTACCTTAGTCATTGTGGGATTTTGGCCTAAATCAATTTCAGATTTTATAAATGGATCTGTAGTCGAAATTTATCCAAAGTCTTATCATACAAAAACTGTATCAAATTTAGACAACAATAATTAGCCAATTTGAATTCATTCATCAATGCAAAATATCTACCAGATTTATGCTCAACTTAATACTTGGAACAGTATTTTGCCTGAAATATTACTGGCACTTCTAGCATTATCATTTCTAGTCATTGAAATAACACTACCCAAAGAAAAACATAATTATATACCTAAAATAGCATTTTGGGGACAAGTTATGCTACTCATTGGGGCATTAGCCTATTTTACATTTTCAGAAAATTTAATTTATGGAGAATCGTTTTCCGGATTAATCAAGCATTCAATGCGTGGCGAACTGATGCGTATTTTCTTTTTGTTTTGCTCTGTTCTAGTTACCTACATGGCGAATTTTTACTTTAAACATCATGAAAAGCTTTCTCAAACTGAATTTTACCCTATACTCTTATTAATCACCGCAGGGCTAATGTTACTGGTTCAAAGTAATAATTTCATTATGCTCTTTGTAACCCTTGAGACAGTAACGATCGGTTTTTATGTACTGGTCAGCTATCGTAGGCTACAAGCACAATCTCTAGAAGCAGGATTAAAATATTTAATTCTAGGCGCATTTAGCTCCGCAATTTTACTCTTTGGTATCGTCCTGCTATACGGTGTCTGCGGAAATCCCAATCTGTCTTACTCATCCAGCGATCCCATGAATTTTAGCTCATTAGAGATTTTTACCAGTGCTAATTCTGATAATATTCTAGTCCTCGCTGGTGCAATCTTAGTTCTTGCAGGGATAGCATTTAAAATTGGTGCTGTGCCATTTCAAATTTGGATACCGGACGTTTATCAAGGTGCTCCAATACCGACGACTGCATTTTTGGCAGTAGCCTCAAAAGCGGCAGGGTTTATTGTTTTAATTAATTTGATTGAGGGACCTTTTGCTCCACTAAGGGATTCGTTAGTTCCTTTATTATCTGCAATGGCTGTTGTAACTATTTTATTTGGAAATCTTGGGGCACTGTCACAGCGCAATATCAAAAGGCTTCTTGGACTATCTGGAATTGCCCATGCGGGGTATTTACTTATTGGAGTTGTCGCATCATTTTATATAACATGGGCCGGAGATGCAGTTCTCTTCTATCTCTACACTTATATGTTTGCCTCATTTGCAGTATTTATAGTTGTCGGACTTGTAACCCCAAATGATGATACAAACCAAACACTTGATGATTATAAAAATTTATTTAAGGAAAATTCCTTTCTAGGCGGTGTGCTGGTTATCGGACTTGGTTCTCTTGCCGGGATTCCGCCATTAGCAGGCTTTATTGGGAAATTTTTAATTTTTGTGGCTGCTTATCAAGCGAAACTCTACGGCCTTCTGGCAATTGCTGTAATCGGAGTGGTCATTTCAATTTATTATTATTTTGGATGGATCATGGAGGTAGTCTACAGACATAATAAGTACCCTGTTGATAAAACTGATGATGAACTAGCCAAACCAGAGTGGGCCTATGTAGGTATTGCACCTCGCCTTATTCTCGGTTGCCTCGCATCCATCACGGTAATACTAGGAATTTATCAAGGAATGTTGAAATATTTATTTTTATAAAAGCTCCAATGGATCAATTACCTGAATCGCTTACTAAACTCTATCCCTTCAAGAACAACTTTTTAAATTTAGGGACTGCTCAAATGCATTATGTTGATGAAGGAAATGGGACGCCAATAATTTTTTTGCATGGAAATCCCACATGGTCTTTTTTTTACCGAAATTTAATTTTGGGGTTGAAAGAAAATTATCGATGTATCGCACCTGACCACATCGGATCCGGATTATCAGACAAACCTCAAGATTATGATTATAAATTAAACGTTCATACTGAAAACATTGTACAGCTAATTAATAAACTGGAATTGGAAAAATTTCACCTTGTTGTGCATGACTGGGGTGGGGCAATAGGATTTGGTGTAGCAGAAAAGTTGAACGAAAAAGTTGACCAATTAGTTATTCTTAATACCGCAGCTTTTTTATCAAAAAGAATTCCTTTGCGGATAAATATTTGCCGAATTCCTGTTTTTGGAGAGATAGCAATTCGTAAGTTTAATGCTTTTGCTAAAGGGGCTACCATCATGGCAGTTGAAAATAAATTGCCGCAAGACGTTATACAAGGATACCTTTATCCATACGATAGTTGGCAAAACCGAATCGGAAATTTTCGTTTTGTTCAGGATATCCCAGCCACACCTGCTTATCCTGCATATCCGATTATACAAGATATTGATAGAAACTTACATAAATTATCCAGTAAGAAAAAACTCATCTGCTGGGGAGGAATGGACTGGTGTTTCAATGACACTTTTTTTGAACAGTGGAAAACACGATGTCCCGAAGCCGATTATCATTATTTCCCCAATGCCGGGCATTATGTTCTCGAAGATGCAGGCAAAGAAATTTTGGAACTGATCAAAGATTTTTTAGATTAAACATGGTGCATGATTCGGGTTATAACACTCCTTCTTGCGTTAACATCTTAATTTTCACATCAGTACCCCAACGGTAATTGCCGGTCTCACCATTTTTTTTAATGACCCGATGACACGGTATCAAGTAAGCAATCGGGTTAGCTCCAACAGCAGTGCCAACTGCTCTTAATGCATTTGGTTTTTCTATTGATTGAGCAATATCAGAATAGGTGACAACCTTACCATTTTTAATTTTTAGCAATGCTCGCCAAACCGATATTTGAAATTTCGTACCTTTAACTAACAAATTGATCGATCCAACTTTATCGTTACTTAGCTTGCTAAATAATTGATCGATGAAGTTTTTTGATTTAGATTTTCCTTCAACTACTGAAGCGTTATGCCAGTATTTATTTATGACAGATAAAACTTTTTCTTTGTCGCCGTTAGAATAAAAATGTAAGTTTGTAATACTATCTCCATAATTTCCAATTACACAATTTCCAAATGCCGTTTTATGAACTGAATAAGCAATCTCTATATTGTCTTTGGGTGAATTAAACTCTTTAAATTTCAGCTTCATTTCGAAAATAATTTAAATTTCAATTTGTGGTCGATTCGGTTCCGGCCAATCTAAATGGAAAAATTTCCCACGTTCTTTATCGACTCTTTCATAAGTATGCGCTCCAAAATAATCCCGTTGGGCTTGCAAAAGATTTTGCGGTAATCGCTCCGAACGATAACTGTCGTAGTAAGATAACGCTGAAGAAAACGTCGGTGTTGCCACACCATATTCGGCAGATGTCGCCACAACTTTTCTCCAGTTAGTCTGTGAATTTTGAATAGCGTTATTAAAATACGGATCTAAAAGTAGATTAGCCAGTTTAGGATTGTTGGCATAAGCTCCAGTTATTTTCTGAAGAAACGCCGCTCTGATAATACACCCTCCTCGCCAGATTTGAGCAATCTCACCAAAATTTAATTTCCAGCTATATTCATCCTGAGCAGCATTCATTAATTGAAATCCCTGAGCATATGAACAAATCTTTGAACAATACAGTGCATCCTGAATCGCATTTATAAATTCATCCCGATCACCACTGAATTTTAATTCAGGCCCTTTTAAAATTTTTGCTGCTTCTCTTCGCTCATCTTTGATCGCACTCGAACAACGAGCAAAGACCGCTTCCGCAACTGTTGGTGCCGGAATTCCCATATCGAGAGCATTAGTCGATGTCCATTTGCCGGTTCCTTTTTGTCCAGCCGTATCTAAAACAATATCGACAAAATCTTTGCCGGTTTCAGGATCTTTTTGTTTTAAAATATCTGCCGTAATTTCGATAAGAAAAGAATCGAGCACTCCTTCATTCCATTTGGCAAACACTTCTCCCATTTCCGACGGTGTCATCCCCAATAAATTTTTCATTAAATCATACGCTTCACAAATCATCTGCATATCTCCGTACTCAATGCCGTTATGCACCATTTTGACATAGTGCCCCGCTCCATCTGAACCAACATACTCGGTGCAGGAATAACCGCCTTCAATTGGCTTGCCGGGACTTGCGCCTTCTAACGGCTTTCCGGATTCCGGATCAATTTTTGCAGCAATGGCTTTCCATATCGGTTTAAGCTCATTCCAGGCATCAATTTTTCCACCCGGCATTAACGATGGACCAAACCGCGCACCCTCTTCTCCACCTGATACTCCGGATCCAACAAATCGAATCTCCTTTTCAGAAAGATCATTTTCGCGACGAATGGTATCTGTCCATTTAGCATTACCACCATCAATTATTATGTCACCGTTATCCAACAATGGAACCAATCCATTAATGACAGCATCAGTTGGCCCACCCGCTTTCACCATGATAACAATTTTTCTCGGACTCGATAACGATTGAACAAATTCATCTAATGTCTCTTGTCCCACTAATCCTCCGGGTGTATCAGAATTTTCTGCAACAAACTTCGACATCGTCGCTGTCGTACGATTATAAACTGAAATTTTAAAGCCGTGGTCAGCGATATTCAGCGCCAGATTTTGTCCCATTACAGCCAGACCGATTAATCCGATATCCGATTTTGTTTCACTCATAATTTTCTATATTAAATTAATTATATTGATACCCAATAGTGACAGTCCTTTAGCTTCAATATAAAAGTACTCATTCTAAATATTCCTATATTTAGAAAAATCTTTGAACGTTAAAATTACAATTTAAACTTCTTTTTCTTTTTCGGTGCAGGGAGCACACCAATTCTTGGATCACCATTCAAAATATTCTCTACAATCTTAACGGAAATTTTTGCAAATTCATCACGCTCTTCGGATAGGTAAAGCCATTTTGGTAGCACAGAGTGGGGGACTAACATCGGAAATTCTTTGACGATTGACTCATGATGCTCACGTTCAGTCGGCACAAGAATGCCATTCCACGGCTCTTCTTTTTTTGCAGCAAGAACCAAGACCAAACGACCTTCATAATAGCACCCCTGACTGCCAAACATTGATTTTTGGATGTAACCTGGTTTATCAACCAACGGCTCAACGATCCACTGATAAGGATGCATTTTTTTCATTAATATTTTTTTACTACACAGTATCTCTATAAATATCCTGTTTTCAATTCAATTTTGTATGACTCGAACTGATACAATGTGGTAGGGACGACTGGTCGTTCGACTGAGCTCGCGCCAAAGCTTCAGTCGAACGACCGCATCTATGCTATGAAAATTGTCAACGATCATGTTACGATAGTTAGTGTCAATAAAAAAGGCTGGCCCGAATTAACGAACCAGCCTTCCCTACTATACTATTTCCTCATTAACTAACCCTTTGTAGCTTCGCATTTTGAAGCTTCGCAAAAGCTCTCTTTAATTTTCTCTCTCAGATCACACTTTGATTTTGCCTGAGCTAACATTCCCTGCCAATAATCACTCATTGATTCAACAACTGCATCAGCCTGTTTTTCCAACATCGGCCCCCAGGCTTTTTCTATTCTTGTTTTTAATAGCTCTTTCTTTGTTTCATACATCGCATCACAAAAAGCAGATTGCCATTTCTGAGCTGTACTTTCTACAGGACAACTATTTTCCTGGTCCGTACAACTACTATTATCACTACCGCAACTACCTGAATCGGTGCTGCACGAATTATCATTACATTTACTCATTTTATTTATCTCCTCTTATTTTAGTTATTATTGTTAATAGTTAAATACCAACCAGTTGGTATTTAAAATTTTAAAAAAAGCTATAATTTTAAGCTTTCTAAATAGTTAATTAGTTGATTTGTTATCTGTTTGGTTAAATCAGTGTCGCAGGCACATTTGGAAGCCCCGATAAGACCGGCAAATGTGGCAACAATAAACGCTCCTATTTCCTCCGGGTTTTGCGTGCTCTTAATCTGATTATTTTGAATCCCCCTTTCGAAAGCTTTCGATAGAGCATGCCGCCATATTTCATAAATATCATTAATCCGCTCCCGAAAACCACTGTCAGTGAACGACATCTCTTGCGCCAAATTATTCAGTGGGCAGCCTTTTTCCATCATTTCAGGATCACCGCAACACATCTCGAATTGTTTATGCAGTATCTCTTTAATTCTATCAATCGGATTGCCTGTTTCCATCGGTTCGACGAACTTTCGTTTAAATTCGGGAAAAATCAGCTCATCAACAACTGCATAGCCCAAAGCTTGCTTATCGGCAAAATGATGAAAGAGCGCACCTTTGCTAATTCCCGCATTTTCAACAATATGATTTAAGCTCGCACCGCGGAAGCCAATTTTGTGGATTTCCTCAAATGCTGCCTTTAAAATCGATAATCGTGTCTCTTCTGGTGCTTTTACTGTCATTATTTAATTAATTTCCAACCAATATACATACCGGTCGGTATGTGTCAAGTGGTTTTTTAATTTTTTTCAAATCTAAATCAAATGATTCTTCAGCCACAATGTTTTCGCTTTTGCCAGTTTACACAGCTTTTGATTACACGAACTTAGCAATTGCGATATGAAAGTTGATATTATGGCAATCGCTATAACTCTCATATATTCATGTTTTTGAGAGACAAATAAATTGGCACCTCAAATACTTCTTGCTAGAAAATTTGTGTCCAGGAATCGCAATCAAAAGACTGATTATGATAATTTTACTGTCTTCTCCATTTATATATTCCAATCAATTATGCGCCAACCCGAATCCCGAGTCCGCGCCTTGTTCAACCACAGGTGCAACTTGTGCTCACTCAATTACACCTTTTATTGTTAGTCATTATTTTGCCTTTGGTACTTCTTAAAGTTCTCAGCCTGCTCGAAAATCTCTTTGTAGACCTCATCACGATCGACTGGCGGGTAATCGTTCTCCGCGAGTAGAATAATAAGATCCACTTTCAGCTCAGCTTTAATGTCACTGCGCTGGCTCCAGTCAGTATATTTGGCTTTGTCATCGACGATGACTTTCACTTTTTTTGCCAGATTGAGGAGTTTGTCCTCAGCGTATTCAAAATCGTATTTAATGGTGAGGGCTTTAAGGATGTCATAGAAAGCCTTTTCTTCGAAATCAATGCCAAGTTCGGCAAAGGAGTCTTTCTCCTTTTTGATGGCGTGATACAGATCGATAATCTCATCGGTGAAGTCTTCCAGCACTTCGCTTCTGAGAATGTCCTGTTCGCTGCGGTCATTGTATTTGTCCACCAAGGCTTTGAACTGTTTGGAAAAATCTACGCCCTTGAACTTATTGACCTTCTTGAACTCTTCAATCGCCTTGGCCAATAGCTGTTGCAGCAGTTTGATTTTTGTATTCGGCAGCTTAATCTTTTCGATTTTCGCCATGTAGTCAGGATCGAAAATATCCACCTCTGAAGTATCTCCTTGCCCCATCTTGAAAATCTCTTCAATCCCATCACTCTGCAAGGCCTCGGCAATCATCCGTTGTACTCTGGCATTCATTTGAGCGAGGTCAGGCGCATCACCTTTTGTGAGCTTGAAAACTATGGAACGGATCGCTAAATAGAAATGCACATAGTCCCGTTCCTTCTGAGTAAATTCACTGCAGCCGACGCAGATATCATAAGCGGCTTTCATGCGTTTGGCCAGGAACATGAATCGCTTTTCCAGATCGTTAGTCACCTGGACATATTCCGCAGCCATATTAAGGCAATTCAGTTGCTCAATGGGTTGACCGGAGAAATACGGCGCTGAATCAAATTTGTGAAAGATCGCACGCAGTAGATCCAAGTGGTCTCTCACCACCACAATGGATTGCTTCACATCTTCAAAGTTTGCGGTGTCGGCCTTGGAGTAATGTGCCAGAGCCAGATTCATCTGCTTCTTGATGCCGATATAATCGACGACTAATCCTTTTGCTTTTTGCTGATACTTCCGGTTCACCCGGGAAATGGTCTGGATCAGGTTGTGTCGTTTGACAGGTTTGTCGATGTACATGCTGTCGAGGAAAGGCACATCAAAGCCGGTTAGCCACATGTCCACTACTATGGCTATTTTAAAATTTGATTTGTCGGTTTTGAACTGTCGATCCAGTTCTTTGCGGTAGTCTTTACTTCCCAAAATATCGTACAACGCTTTATCATCATCCTGCCCACGAGTCATCACCAATTTGATACGCTCCATTGGCATGATCTCTTTCTTCTCTTTTTCCGTTAGCTCGATACCGTCTGCGCATACCTTTACTTCTGCCCATTCAGGACGCAGAGCAATCACTTCCTTATAGAAATCATAGGCGATTGGACGGCTGCTGCTAACAAACATAGCCTTTTCCACCACGGTAGCTTTCTCCTTGATGCGAGCTTCATAATGCTGGACGAAGTCCGCGGCCAAAGCCTTTAGACGGTCGGGATCACCGAGAATTGAGGTCATTTGCAGGTTGGCTTTTTTGCTGCTTTCAATCGCATAATCACTTGCTCCGTCATCCGCGCAACGGGCGTAGTAGTCTTCAATTTCTTTGAGCTTACTATTGTCGAGCAACACCTTCGCCGCCCGGCCTTCGTAAACGATACGCACCGTGATCTCGTCGGCCACCGATTCCGTCATCGTGTATGAATCCACTACCTCGCCGAAAACATCTAATGTCGCATCGATCGGAGTGCCGGTGAAGCCGACATAGGTTGCGTTCGGCAACGAGTCGTGCAGGTACTTGGCAAAGCCATAGGTTCGCTTTACCCCGTATTCAGTCACCCTGACCTTCTGATCCAGATTCACCTGACTGCGGTGTGCTTCATCCGAGATGCAAATCACGTTACATCGCTCGGTCAACAGCTCCGTATCCTCAGTGAATTTATGAATCGTGGTGAGGAAAACCCCGCCGCTGTTTCGTCCCTTCAACAAGTTGCGCAACTGTGTCCGGCTTTCCACACTGATCACCGACTCATCGCCTATGAAGCCCTTGCCATTGGTAAACAACCCCGAGAGCTGATCATCCAGATCCGTGCGGTCGGTGATCAGGACAATGGTCGGGCTCGAGAGATCCACGCTCTTCATCAACAGCCGCGCCAGGAACAACATGGTGAAGCTCTTGCCGCAGCCCGTCGCCCCAAAGTAGGTGCCGCCCTTGCCATCGCCTTCCGGCTTCATGTGCTGTAAGATATTTCGATACAGCTTCGTCGCCGCATAGTATTGCGGATAGCGACAGAGGATCTTTTCGTCTCGTCTGGAAGTGTCGGGGAGGTAAACAAAGTTCCTGATTACGTCGCAAAGTGTTGTTGTATTGAACAGACCTTGGACCATTGTGTAGAGCGATTCGATCCCCACGGACGGAACTTGATTCACATCCCCGGTTCGAGACGAACCCTCACCCCCAACCCCTCTCCCAGAGGTAGAGGGGAGTTCTTCTGGAGCTGAGATGATTTCGCGAAGAACGGTTTCGGTGTTTTCGAAAACGTCATCGTTCGGGAAGCGAAGGACTTTGCAGCCGAGTGCTTTCAGGTAGGCGTCGCGCCTCTTGTCGTGTTTTACCAACCTCACCGTGTCGTGAACGGTACCATCGAATTCGACAACCAGCTTAAATTCATGGCAGTAAAAATCGACGATGTAATCTCCGATCTGGTGTTGTCGGCGAAATTTGAGCCCGTTGATTTGTCGATCTCTTGCAAGCTCCCAAAATGCCGCTTCAGCAGGAGTCTGTTGATCGCGAAGCTCTCTAGCTCTCTTAGCCAGACTAGCATATTCGAACCCACCGCGATAGTTGACTCCCTTCTCCCTTTGGGAGAGGGGCTGGGGGTGAGGGGAATAATCCCGGGAAAGACCTAAAAAAGCAGGCTATTTCCATCCCTCCTATCCACCAGCTCGCGCCACCTTCGATCCACTCTCCCGCCCCAACACTTGGTTAATATATTCTCCCGCGGCAATCAACCTTTTCAAATCCACACCAGTCTCTATCCCTAGCCCATTCAACATATACAGCACATCCTCACTCGCCACATTGCCGCTCGCACCGGGCGCATAAGGGCAGCCGCCCAAGCCACCCACAGAGCTATCAATAATGGCAACGCCAGCATCTAAGGCAGCTAAAATATTAGCTAAGCCCTGACCATAAGTATCATGGAAGTGCACGGCCAAGTGTTCGATTGCGACTT
>JAJFLR010000108.1 GCA_021772565.1 Opitutales bacterium
ACTTTATGAACAAATCCTAACGAAAAGTACAGGTAAAAAAATTGTAAAAAACATTCATATGCCCCATGTTGTTCACTAACAATACCTTGTGTATTGGATTAAATCAGTAAAATTGTATAAAAAAACTTAGGAAAACGTGTCATATTATTACTTTCTCTTTATTATTTATATTATTGTTTGATAATTTGCCTCCCACCACTTAGCAGGAAGCCATGAAAATTGCCTGATATTCTCAAAAAAAGTTTTGTGTTAAAAATGAGTGTAGATTCAAACGATAATGAGAATAGGGATTTGATATTGGCAAACAGGAGACCAAATATCATAAGTTGTGACGCAATAAAATCCGCTAAACTAAATGAGATTTTAATCTCAGTAGCTACAAAAAAATAAGATTAATCCAAATAACTTTTATACAGCTCAAGATGCTGATCAACCACTTGCTGCCATGAAAATTTCAAAGCATGTTCCCGACATTTTTGATTCAAATTTGATCCGTCATCTGCAATCATGGTAATCAGCTTGATAATCTTATCAGCCAAAGATTCAGATGAACTTTGTTCTGCGACAAATCCGGTTTCACCAACTAAAATAAATTCACTCATCGCACCGGCATCTGAACAAATGACTGGTGTGCCACAGGCTTGTGATTCAAGTAAAGTAAATCCCATCAATTCAGCAACATCTGTTTCGTTGCCGAGATAATCTTTGGCTACAGATGGTAATACTGTAACCAATGCAGATTGATACTCTTTTACTACTTGTTGATCATCGGCATCGTGTATGAACGTTACCCTTTTATCATCATTGATCAAACTTTTTAAAAACTTAAAATAATCTTCATCACCCACTTTGCCTATCAGTGTAAGAGAATAATCTTCTCTAGATAATAAATTAAATGCCTTAATCAATACATCAGCCCCCTTATGGGGTAAAAGTCTGCCGACAAATAGAATTTTTTTCTCGCGCTCAAGTTTGTCGATTGGTCGATAACGTTCAGTATCAACGCCACCTGGTATATTTTCAATTGGAACTTTGAAATCCAATGCAAGTTTACCAGCAGCTAATTTTGACTGAGCAATTACCGCATTGTAGCACCTATAAACAGGGAGTTTTCTGTTGAGAACCCAGGCACCTCCGCCGCCATGATCAGTCCCAAAAATCTTTTTGCCGGACATGCGACTAAATAAAACTCCCACATCGGAAACAAACGTACAAATCTGGTGCACATGTAAAATATCAAAATTTCCCAGCGAAAAAATATGGGTTAATGAAAATGGGTTATTGGTATTAAAATGCTTCCATTTACTCGATGGAAATATTTCATATTTTACAGCATCCTCAATAAAAGATTTTCGACAATCGCCGAAGCTAACAACTGTTACATCTTCCAGCTTAGCAGTCCATTTAGCAAGTTCAGCAATATACCGCTCGCCTCCACCAATGATGGAATCTATATTAAAATACGAAGGCGATAGATAAACAATCTTCAAAGTAGTAGTATGATTAATCGACTATTTTAATTCATCAATGTAATCTAATTTTTCAAGTAGACCTTTATACTTGTCATTAAATTTTTCTGAAACTTTGTCTGTAAAATGGTTTTTCCAATCGCCGGATTCACCCTTACGATAATGGCTTTTTACATTTTCTTCTCCCCTGTTACGTCCAGCCAGACTGGCAAATCTGAGACTGTGAATTGATTCTAATAATTTATATGCAGGTATCGCTTTTTTTGTGTTTCGAAAAAACCACACACCTTTTAAATTATAATGTAAATAAGAATTTATATCATTAAAAATATCCATGATCTTACTTCTAATTGTCGGTCTTTTAAGATCAATTAGTTGCAAGTGTTCAAATGAAGATAACATGATTTCGAAAGTGTTGTGAATGAAATCCTCATATTTAATTTCCAGAACGTTTTCCTGATTATAATCCCAGGATTCCATGTCCCGTAGTACAGACTCACTAAAATCAAGCTCTCTTAACAAACCCTCTTCTTTATCCAACTTTTTAAGAGCCGCTCTATGATCTTCCAACTCAGACCATCCTTTTGTTGGATGGGAATGTAAGTGTGAAAAATATGCAGAATTTATGATGTCTCTTGGATCGCGAATTATATGAAATCCGAGGATTTTGCCTAACGGTAAAACATATTTTAAAGTTACATTAGTATAGCAGATGAAATTTAAATTTTTTTTCTTTATATACTCTAATAAATCATTTTCAAATTGTTTAGAATTATCAAATGTCTGAACTTTACGGCCGGTGTATAAACAAACAATCTCAATGATTGAACGTATCCAGGTTGTCGCACATTTGTGATGACCATAAAAAGCTAATAGCGGTTTTTCCATTTTAAAAATTATTTACTATGTAATCCAGATTTGATGATCTGAATAAATTTTTTTGTCTTAGTCCAGTTAAATGGAGGACAAAACAGAAAACGGAAAGCATAATAGAACCCAGTTTGCCAATACCCGCCGGCAAAAGCCTGTCCACTCCACACGCCAAATATTTCGGCTCTGGAGGAGGGTCGACTGAAATTTAAATTTTCATTGAGTTTATCCAGAGAAATTCCTCTTTTATTGTAGATTTCGATTAATAGCTCTTTAGTAAGTGCGCTTTGTTCATTTATTCGTATTAAGTTAGCACTTTGCTCATGCAATCGATAATGAAGTAATATTTCGCCTAGATTTGCCAATTGTCCAACTTCAGATAATCGAATATAGAGATCCAAATCCTCTACATGTTTATACTTTTCACGATAGCCGCCAATTTTTTGTAAAGCATCTTTTCGAAATAATGCTGTGGGGTGAACGATTGCACTGCCTTTTCCGCGAATGAGAAGTTCAACAATTTCCTGATTTTCAGTAGCTGAAAAACAATTCCTGAGTTTTCGAGATCCCGGATCAATCATGGTAATACTTGTTCCCAGTGCTACGATATCAGGAGATGAGTTAATTTTATTATACTGTTTTTCAAGACGATCAGGCAGAGCAATATCATCGGCATCCATGCGCGCAATGAACAAGCCCCGTGATTCTTCAATTCCAAGATTAAGAGCCTTGACTATACCTTGATGATTCTGATTCAAAATCCGGATTCTACTATCGCATGAAGCATATTTCTTTAAAATTTCCGGGGTTCTATCAGTCGATCCATCATCAATAATCAAAAACTCAAAATCACTGAATGTCTGATTTTTTATACTATTCAATGATTTTTCCAAATATAACTCTCCGTTATATACAGGCATTATGATGGAGATTTGAGGCATATTATAATTCCTAATATTATTCTGAAAATTTAACTCAAATTTATACTTTTAAAAAATTGTTGGTAAGAATTTTCACCTGAACTCTTTTGTTTAATTGCAGATTGTACTAGGGTATCTCTATCTGTATCAGAAAATTTCAATGCTCTATCTAACGCATTTCCAAGATCTTTCATCGCTTCACTTTTTCTAAAATCAACTACAAAAACACCGGATCCAAACATGTCAATTATACCATCAAATTTATATTGATAATATTGTGAATGCACTAGCCCAATAACGGGGATTCCCTGAGCAACTGAAAAAATAGCTGCGTGATAGCTTCCTGTAATTACAAACTTACAGCAGGCAATTAATTTACAGAGATCTTCAGGCATTTTCGGAAACTTATAATCTTTTGAAATATCACGTTGATCAATTAATTGCATTATAGATTTTTCATCAGAATCTTTTTCAGAACAATCAATTGGGATGGGCATGTAGGGTAAGGACATTTTCTCGTGAAAGTCTTTCAAGAATTCTCTTAATAAATTTACCTGTGCTGTTGAGATTCCTGAATAATTTGATAATCGTAGATTTATACCTGCACAATTTTTCTCAATGGAAGAATCGGCACCTCCAATAGCAAACTCCAATGCATCATCACCGGTTACTTTGATAACATCTGAATTAATTTTCCATTTCTTTAAAATTGCCAATCCGGTTAGTTTTTCTCTCAACGAAATTAATTGAACTGACTGCAAAACTCTAATAATTTTTTCCTTCAATACTTTATCAGATATCGGGCCGATTCCTTGACCCAGCATCGCAGTTGGTTTGTACAAATTCTGCGCAAAACTCAAAGTGTTACATATACCGGTAGCATGAAAAATAAATGAGTCATTAATATAACCACCGCCTGTGGCAATTACACAATCCATACTTGCAACTAGATCTAACCATTTCTCCACCGGTTCAACTGATATTTTAGTTAGTTTAGATGTTAAACGCATTAACGCTTGAGCAAGTTTAGGAAAAGTATATTTAATATAATCCTCAAATCTCAGTAGATACTTTATTAAAAATTTTGGTAATAATTTGTTGGAAACTGGAAACACTTTGGTATTTCGCCAATAATTAATCATAGTTGCGTCAACAGCATGTGCGTTCGGACAAAATTTTTTTAATCGATCGGAATCAACAGTGATAATATAAATCGATGCACCTGGAACAATTGAAACTATTCTGGAATAAGCAGCTTTCAACATAGCTACGTCACCTAAATTCAATAAATGATAACCACTGTTGTCTATGAGAATGCGCAACTGATTTTAGATTGAAATTTTATATTAAAGCCGGCAAATCAGTTTAATTGGAATTCCTTCATCCCAAACTGGATTGTGTAACCACCCAGAATAATACCGGTTAGTTTAAAATGATGTTTACGATAAATCCATGCAATGTTTTTTAAACCTGTATTATCAATTAAAATAAAACCTAACCAATAGTCACCTGGTTTTAATATTAATGGGCCAACTGAAACTTTGATTTTATTTTCTCCCTTTTTTAAATCAATATTCAAATCACTTCTTTTACTGCTCCAATCAGCAATTCCTATTTCTTTATCATCCCATATAATAATTCTTAGATGTGCATTTGGAATATCTTCGTCTGCTGCTAAATCAATATATGCGGTAATATCCGCACCACTTTTCAGTTCATTACAGTTTAATTTTGTCTCAAATTTATTGATTGGTGCTTCAAGCAATTCAGTATAATCCTTGAGGTTTGCATTTGTTGCTGCTTCTGCACTGTACTTTTTTAATCCGGCATCTGTAGGTCCAATATATTTTATCTTTCCTCTTTCAAGATAAATTACACGATCACAAACTAACGATATCAAGCTGATATTGTGAGATACAAACATAACAGCAGCATTCTTTTTGATTTCACCAATTACATTGAAACATTTCGCTCTAAAATTTTGATCTCCAACAGCTAAAACTTCGTCGAGTAATAATACATCAGGGTCAAGCGCTGTTGCTACACTAAAACCGAGTCGTACTTGCATTCCTGAGCTATAACTCTGCACCGGCATATCTATAAACTCCCTTATCTCACTGAAATCTATAATGTCCTCAATTTTATCTTCAATTTGTTTATTGGTTAGACCCAATACTGATCCATTAATATAAATATTTTCTCTGCCGGTAAGAATCGGATTAAATCCAGCACCCAAAGCTATCAACGCACCTACTCTACCGTTTAACTCAATTGATCCATAATCTGGTCTGATTAATCCATTTATTTGTCTTAACAATGTTGTTTTACCTGCACCGTTTCGACCTATCAGCCCAATACATTCTCCTCTTTTAACCTCAAAACTTACGTCATCAGTTGCCCAAAATTCATTTCGACGTAGCTTATTCTTATGACTATCAATACCGACTAAATCATATGCAATATCCTGAACGCCATACATCAAAGACAATTTCAAGTCGCGACAAAATTTCTTGGAGACATTCTCCGCACTTATCATTACATCATCTTTCATATCATGATCCTGTTCTGGCAATTAAATGTGGAAGTGAAATACGAAAAACAAACCATCCGATAAATAGCAATCCAAAGGTGACAATTAAGACAAAAGTGAATTCTGTAATATTAGTCGCACTACCAACAGTCAGCCAGTTTCTGGTAGCAATAATTAAAGGACTCACTGGATTATATTCCGTAAGCAAGCTAAGAATGCCCTCTTTCTGCGGTGGATAAACTACCGGTGTCAATAATAACCAAAAACCCATAAATAACGTCAGAAGCTGTGTGATATCATTGTATAACACACCAATGGGAATTAAAAGAATCCCGATCATAAAACCGAGTAATATGATAGCCAATATTCCGACTGGTGCCATAAACATTGTACTGGGCAGCTCTAACTTAAAATACCAAAAGACAAAAAACAGTAGTACCAATCTTATAGTAAAATCAAAAAATACTTCTAAAATACCGGCAACCAATAAAGATTCTCTGGGAAAGTTTATTTTTGCCAACATCGGTTTGGCAGCCTGCATCTTTCTCAATGGCGAATTAATACTATCAACAAATACCTGCCATAATATAGTACCAATCATTGCATAGGCCGGATAGGGTATTTTAACATCACCCACATTAAACAAGCCATTTTTATTCAACAAAACAAACGGTATGGTCATTGCAATGGGTGGTAAGAAAGCCCATACATACCCAAGAAAACTTTGCCGATATCTAGCCTTTATATCTCTTTTAAACAACTGATAAGCCAATTGTCTGCCTACCCAAATGTCATTAAACATTTCACCCAACAACTTGAATGGCTGCTTCATTTGGGATCGATAATCAAATTTTTGGGTTTTATTCATAAAAAATAATAGCGATTACAATCGATCATTTAGACTAACGTTTTAATATTATGTTATTTATATTGATCAATTTATTATCTCAATTTGATAAATTATGTTTAACCGCAATTTTTTGAAAGAAAAGCTTTTGGTGACTCAATTTGCTCTTTTGTCATAATTGAATTAGTAGATATTTCAATCGCTCTCTCATGACCTAAAAATTCAAGTAAGAGCTTTACTCTTTCTTGAGCCGGAACAAGTCCTTTAACAACGGCTTCAAAATTTTTAAAAGGCCCTTCTGTTACAATAACTTTTTTGCCAACATCTAAACAATCATCTGGAGCATCAATAATTTCACCACCGATTTGTGCTTCAAGATCATGAATAAATTCTTCTGGTACTTGTGGGAAATAATCTCCATATTGAACAACACCCGAAACACCATTAATTGCTAAAAGATGTCGATATTTTTCATATAGATTACAATAAGTAAACATATAACCCGGAAAAAGTGCTTCTACATATCTAACTTTTCCACGCTTGGTCTTTTTTAAAATACCAATATGCGGACTAAATGTTTTAACATCATCAATTTCACGCTGAATTAGATTAGCCGCTAAGCGTTCTTTTTTTGGCGTGGTTTTGATACAATACCAAGCTAAATTGATATTTTGAGGATACGACATATTTGTTAAATATTAACAAATGTGATGACCTTGCCGATCAATGATGAAGATAATTTGCGCCAACGTTCAACTTTATCCAACCTACTTTTATAATGTTCTGAAAGATCACCATATTGATCAACCATAGGTTTTATATGAATAAGTCTTTGCTCAAGTTCATCAACTTGCGGCTTTATTTCTTCATTGAAAAACCCATATATTAACTTTCTAAATTCAGTTTCGGCTACATAGTAATCTTTTCGTTCACCAGCCACATAAGTAGCTTTAATAGCACGAAATGATTTTAACTGCCTTAAGCCCTGACTAGCTGACCCTACACTTATATTAAGTTTACTTTTTATTTTGTCCATTGATACAGGTTCAGGTGAAATAAACAAATACCCATATATTTCACCAATTGACTTGGGTAGCCCAACTAATTGTACACCTCGGACAAATACATTTATTACTTCTGCTTCAATTGGGGTAAGTGGTTCGTTGTCGTTTTCCATAGTTTGTTTGTTTTAAGTTACTTATATCATAATCAGTTGCATGGTTTTATGTTTTCAATAAATTCTGAAACCATTGATCGCTTAGCGACAATTTATAACAATAATATATTTTTGAATCAAATTATCTGATCATTAGTTTCAATTTAATTTATACGAAAAAACTAAAATGAATTTTACCTAAGAGTCAAACAGTAGTTTTATTGTAATTTGAAGCAACTTACCCTGTCCCTGCAATGCCTGTAATAACAATTACCAACCCTACAATTAGTCCAAAAATGATGTGGCCAACTGCATGCGCTAGAGCGACATCGAGCCCCGCATCTTG
Source organism: Opitutales bacterium (assembly GCA_021772565.1). GTDB lineage: Bacteria > Verrucomicrobiota > Verrucomicrobiia > Opitutales > JAJFLR01 > JAJFLR01. Next base: position 8,139 of record JAJFLR010000108.1, read on the forward strand.
AAATTCTTTCAATGGGTGTTGTTCTGCAATTACTGCAACTAAGCCAATACTTGCAATTAACCCATGCAGAAATCCCAATAATATGCCAGCTCCTATAATAACTCCAATTATAGCCGGTGCCAAACGAGTAATCACAAATGTATAAAAAATTCCAAATATTATGCCCGAGACCAAATGAATGATCCAGCCAACGAGCATAGCATTTTTTGTCGATTTTGTTATCAAACTTCCAACTGCAAGAATCATTTTTGCGTTTGTAATCTCAAGCTTTGTCACCAAATTTAAAAACAGGGTCATTCCACCACTTCCCAATAACCCTGCAAATATTGAGCAAATTAGAAATTCAACTGGATTTTCAATTTCCATATTAAGATAATTTCAGTATTCAGTTAGAGTGAGATGTCATTACATTATATTCCAAATTTAAATTATCTCAAGTTGAATGCTCAGATTAGTGTGATTGTAATTTCAATAAAAATTGAGGCGGGTAATCACGGCATTTTAATTTGAGCGAAACAATACTGTGCTTTGATCTTGAGCTTCCGCTAATCCTAAAGAACAAAGCGTTTAGTAATGTGATGATTCTGTAATGCTTGCGTTGGAGTAGCAAAATAAAATCGAAGTTATTTATTTTAAAATAATCTCAAGATTTCCAACCATACCTGCTTCCTTATCAGTTCAATTATTAACTTTTCTCCGGGTTGAGCTTTAACAGATTTTGGTTCAAAAGAAAAATTTCTTGCCACGATCGTTACTTTTCTAGCATTATCCGGAATGACTTTGCCATGCCGATCTCCATTATCATTATGACTTCCGTGTTCGTGATGACTTCCGTGTTCGTTATTTTCATGAGTATCTTTTATATTTCCAGTCAACAGATTTTTAACAGTGCCACAGCGTAACATTGCTGCGCCATAATATGGATTTTGAATTTCGTTATTATTCTGTAACCATATTCCTCCATTTCCATCAAATGCCATAGGGCAAAAAACTTTGTAAATATCGTTGGTAGTTCCCATTGTTCTATTATTCTCAATCAGAGTGTTCATGTTTTCAGATAGCTTAAGAAAAGCCGCTCTTGCTGATTGGATATCAGAAGCATTATTAGTTGATTCTAATGCGATTTGAATTGCCGACAATAAAAGTTCTTTATCGTCATTAATTTTGGCATTAAGTAAATCAAGCATATCAGAAGCATTAGTCTTTGCCAAAATAAGATTGTCTTTCGCCAAACTGGTTTGAATGCCAAAATAAGGATTGAGAAGCTGGTCTACATATTCTGACGTTAGAAATTTTGTATTTCCGAAAACCGGGATTGTTGTGATAATTGTAATTATCATACTAACTGAAATTATAATATTTTTCATAATTAATTGTTAATTTTAAATTCTAATTCTAATTTTTATTCACTTTGTCCATGCCAAATTTTCTTGTATGATTTTAGTGCCATATATTTATTGATATAATATTTTGATTTCTTTTGAAAACTATCGTAACAGTGTGGACAGCAAATAGCTACCCAAAGACCGTCTTGCTTTAATTTGCAAATAGCACGATCACTAGTCAGTGGTTTTCCACAGACGATGCATTCGGTTATTTCAGGAATATCATTATTTTGTCCCTGTGGATTCATTTTTCGCGTGTCTATAAATTAATCTATTTTGTTCGTAATGCTTATTAACGAAATTCTACACAAGAACCCTTGAAATATTTCAAAGTATAGTTGAATTAATTTCAGCTTCTTTTTGTGAGTATGCACTTGAATTCTTCAATGGCGCAATAAAGCACAGGAACAACAAAGACCGTAAGAATTGCCAGCATCATACCGCCAAAAGTAGGAATTGCCATTGGCACCATTATATCAGCACCTCGTCCGGTCGAAGTGAGAACCGGTAGTAATGCCAGGATAGTTGTAGCGCTTGTCATTATGGCAGGCCGTATCCGGCGTGTTCCTGCTTCGACTGTTGCAGAACGAATTTCTTTAATATTTTTTGGTAATCTCTTTCGAAACACTTGCTGAAGATAAGTACAAACAATAACACCATTATCTGTGGCAATTCCAAATAGCGCAAGGAATCCAACCCAAACCGCTACACTTAAATTGATGGTTCGCATCTGAAAAAGCATTCGCAGGTTATGTCCAAACAAATCAATATCCAGGAACCATGGCTGACCGTATAGCCAAATTAGAATAAAGCCGCCCGACCAGGCGAAGAGGACGCCGGAAAAAACCAGCAGTGTTGTTGAAATTTGTTTGAATAAGAAATAGAGAACCAGCCATATTGCAAAAAGGGCGATCGGCAGGACAACGCGTAGTTTTTTTTCTGCACGAACCTGGTTTTCATAGCTCCCGGTAAATTTGTAATTTACACCGGCAGGAATAATGAGCTCACCGAATTTAATTTTGTTTAACAGGAATTCCTGAGCCTGTTCGACTACTTCGACTTCTGCATAACCTTCTTGTTTGTCGAAAATAACATAGCCGACAAGAAATGTGTCTTCACTCTTGATGACTTGCGGACCGCGCAAATATTCAATCGTTGCCAACTCACGTAAAGGAATCTGTGTGCCATTAGGTGCTGCGATCAGAATACCTTCAATAGATTCGATGGTATCCCGCAACTCTCGCATATAGCGTACACGCACAGGATAACGCTCGCGACCTTCGACGGTTTGCGTGATAGGTTTACCGCCGACAGCAACCTCAATAACGTCTTGAACCATTTTTATTTTGATGCCGTAGCGAGCAATAGCATCGCGGTCAATATCGATTTCAAGATAAGGTTTACCCACTATCCGATCTGCCAATACAGCTTCGGCTTTAATCGATGGGACCTGTTTCAAAAGTTTTTCTATATCAAGGGTCACTTTTTCCAGGGTTTTCAAATCCGGACCGTAAACCTTTAAACCCATAGGTGCACGCATACCACTTTGCAGCATGACAATTCTGGCGGCTATCGGTTGTAATTTGGGCGCAGATGTGGTTCCCGGTACTTTGGCAGCTTCGACTATTTCATGCCAAATATCATCGGGACTTTTGATTTCGTCCCGCCATTGTCTATAGGGACGACCGTCATTGTCAGCAACAAGATTACCCGATTGGTCACGGACGAATTCTCCATTTTCTTCATTATAATTAAAGGTAAGAATGCGGCCATTTGCATCAGAGATAAATTCTGTTTTGTAACTGATTATTGTTTCTATCATTGATATTGGAGCGGGATCGAGAGAACTTTCCACGCGCCCCAGCTTGCCAACTGCCAGTTCAACTTCAGGTATAGCGCTGATGGCCATGTCCTGTTTGCGAAGCACATCCATCACTTCACCGATTGATGCATGCGGCATGGTTGTGGGCATAAAAAGATAAGAGCCTTCATCCAAAGCCGGCATAAATTCTTTTCCCAAACCTGGAACTTGATGTGCTAAAAAATTATAGGATTTGCTTTCTTTCACCCAGCTCGGCATCCAACCAAAAACTTGTCCCCAACCGAGCCAAACAGTAAAGCCAAAGACAATAATTACAGAACAGAACGTTAAAAATATATACTTCACTTTCAGGATAAGAGAGAGCAATTTTTCGTATAACCTGATAAATAAATAAAAGAACGCCAGAACACCTCCAACAGTTAGCAAAACAAAATTTACATTGTGAAACTGTTGCTCCGGACCAAGTGGTTTCCAATCTGCGGCAAGCCAAATCGCAACCAGGACAGCGACAACAAAATTGAAACTTAATAAAATACTTCGGCGAACAAGCCGAGGCAGTTTATCCTGAGTTAAATTAAAAACAGCAGCCAATATCATAAATACGCTGAGCCACATGGGAAACCACGTAATAGCAAATGGCCCAATAAGACCAAGAACCCCAATACCGCCCCAAAGACCAATTTTAGACCATCTCGCATTGTGTTTTCCGGCTATAAACCAGTGTGCAAGAGGTGGAATAATAGTAAGCGCCACTACAATAGCACCCATCAGAGCAAATGTTTTTGTGAAGGCTAAAGGACGAAAGAGTTTACCTTCTGCAGCCTCCATAGTGAAAACTGGCAGAAAACTGATTACAGTTGTCAGCACTGCTGTAACCACAGCGCCGGAAACTTCGGTGCAGGCACGGTAGACGACTTCCAATCGACTTTCATCCGACGACGCATCATCCAGATGTTTTAGAATGTTCTCAATTAATACAACTCCCATGTCTACGATTGTGCCAATAGCAATGGCAATTCCTGAAAGTGCCACAACATTTGCATCAATGCCAAAGAGTCTCATGCCGATAAATGAAAACAGAACGGCCAATGGTAAAACTCCGGATATTAAAGCAGCGCTTCGTAAGTGCAGAACCATTATAACGACAACAATGATGGTAACGAGTATCTGCTGACGAACTGCATCTTCCAGTGTCCCCAACGTTTCGTGGATTAATCCGCTACGATCGTAAAAAGGAACGATTTGAACCTGGCTTACAGTTCCATCCTCCAGCGTTTTCCGGGGAAGTCCGGGAGATATTTCGACAATCTTATCCTTAACTCTCTTAATAACTGCCAGCGGGTTCTCACCGAATCGGGTTACGACCACACCTCCCACAGCCTCTGCACCGGATTTATCCAATACACCTCGCCTTAAAGCCGGACCATATTCAATTTCGGCTACCTGAGCCAAGGTAATCGGAACGTTATTACGTTCAACAATAACGGCTCTCCGCAAGTCATCAAGATTTTCAATAAAACCTAAGCCGCGAATTACATATTCAACGCTATTTATTTCGATTGTTCTGGCTCCGACATCAATATTACTTTCTCGAACGGCATTGAAGACATCATGTAATGTGATACCGTAAGCACGCAAAGCATCGGGATCGACATCGATTTGATACTCCTTAACATAGCCACCAATAGAAGCGACTTCCGACACACCATCAACCCCCTGTAACGCATAACGCACATACCAGTCTTGTATACTGCGCAACTCATCAAGTTCCCAACCGCCGGTGGGCACGCCAATGGGGCGATGGGGAGAATCGGAGAGTGGGAGACTGGGAGAAGTGGAAGAGGGGGTGAGGGGATGAGCGGGTGAATGGGTGATAGAGTGAAATTCTCCCAATCTCCCTGTCTTCCGGTCTCCCCGTCTCCCGATCTCCCTCTCCCCTTGTCTCTCCCGAATTCCCTCCAGCGTATACCAGAAAACTTGCCCAAGGGCAGTTGCATCCGGGCCAAGTTGAGACGAAACACCTTGAGGCAATGTACCTGATGGAAGACTATTTAATTTTTCAAGGATACGACTTCGCGTCCAGTAAAACTCAGCATCCTCTTTGAAAATAATATAAATTGAAGAAAAACCGAACATCGAATAACTGCGAATCGTCTTCACTTCAGGCAGACCTAGTAGAGCTGTTGTTAATGGATACGTAATCTGGTCTTCAATATCCTGTGGAGAACGTCCCATCCATTCGGTAAAAACGATTTGCTGGTTTTCACCAATATCCGGAATGGCATCGACTGGAACCGGATCGCGAGGCAGGTGTTCAAACTCCCAATCGAATGGCGCCACCATGATTCCCCAAAGGATCAATACTGTCGTAAAGAGAATGACAACCATCTTGTTTTCCAGGCAGAAACGAATGTATTTACTTAGCATAATTTTTGAAAGCACATTAGGCACAAAAAAAACATAATTTATTTATTTCGATAAGTAGCCATATTTATAAATTCATATTAATTAACATATTTTTCCTTATTTAATTTTTGTGTCTTTTGTGCTTTCTGTGGTTAATAATTATTTACTTACTAGTTTGGATTTAATCTCCCCACATTTAAGCATCACAGCTCCGAAATAAGGGTTTTGCAGCGGTTCTTTCGATTGCAGCCAATTAGCGCCTTGATTGTCGTTAGCCATTGGACAATACATGAGCAAAAGTTTTTCATCAAAATAAGAAGGATTGACTCTGACTGTTTCGATCATTGCTTCTGAGAATGCCTCAAAATATGGAAGTCGTATAGATTCAAGAGATTCTCCTGCAAGCATGCTATGGATTAACTTTGAAACTGATCCGGAATGACCAGTCACTTCAATCATTGCCTTTAATGAGGTCCTGGCCGCTTCGATGTCATCACTAGCCAAAGCATTCTGTAAAAGTAAATAACCAGGCATCAGCTCTTTCGCCAAAACAGGAGTAATCCTAATTTCCGAAATCTGCTCATCCCCATGTCTTCGATTCTCCGTTTCCTCCACTCCATTTATCTTCATTTTCTTCATTCCGCTCATACTGCCATGTTTGTGGCCAGGAGCAGGCCCACCGCCTTTCGGATTCATCATGCTGGGCTTGGCCTGAATCTGCAGTGCACTATCGATTTTGAATGCGCCTTTTGTGACAACCCGTTCACTTTCAATCAATCCCTCCTCAATGATATAGAAATCTCCGGCTCTTGATCCCAATTTTATTTCACGACCCTCATATGTGGGTCGCTCTTTGTTGGGGATTTCCACATAAACGACAGCGCGCTTTCCTGTACGTAACACGGATGAGGCAGGAATGACTAACGGCGAATTCTTTTCAATGCCGTCAACATAGCCAAGCTCCTCAGCAGAGACCAAATCCATGTTGCAAACATCGCATTTGCCCGGGCTGTCCTTAACAATTTCCGGATGCATAGGACTAATCCATTTACCGGCAAATTGTGGTGCAAATACTCTACTTCCTGCCGCCATGCGAGATTGGACTAAGCCTCGAGCAAACATTCCCGGTTTTAACAGGCCGTTTTCATTCGGGACGTTTACCCGGACGGAAACAGTACGGTTTTTTCTGTTGAACTCCGGGTTAATGAAAGCGATCAGGCCCTCGAAAGATTTGCCGGGATAAGCTTCAACAGAGAAAGTTACTTTTTGACCATAACGCAGCCAGGTGAGATCGGATTCATAAGCATCGAGATATAGCCACAATCGACTCAAATCCACGATTTTGAATAATGACTCACCGGTTTTTACATAGTCCCCTTCTTTTACATTTTTGGAGACGACGATACCACCAATTGGCGAACGTAGAATAAAATGATCCTTCGCTGCGCCATTTTCGATTATTTGGTCAATTTGCTCAGGCAGCAAATCCCAAAGACTTAACTTCCTGCGAGCTGATTGAGTAGTAGAGCTATTAGGATCGTATTTAATGGCCGTAAGGAGTTCCTTTTGTGCAGTGAGCAAATCGGGGCTATATACCTTGCCGAGGTGTTCCCCTTTTTTTACCGGAACTCCGATAAAATTGACAAAAAGATCATCAATTCTAGCTGGAAATCGAGCCGTAATTGATTTCACTTTCGTTTCATCATACTCAAGTTGGCCTACCAGTCGAATTTCTGCATCAAGGAAACGACGCTCCACCGGTGAGGTTTGAATTTCAGCAAGAGCCTTTCCCGCTTCACTCATTACTAATGTTCGAGGACCGTCATCGCTACTGACATCATTATCGAGTGGTATCAAATCCATACCGCATATCGGACAATTACCAGCTTCAGGCTGACGAATTTGAGGGTGCATTGAACAAGTCCAGATTTTGGCCTTCATCGACTCATTGCCAAGTTGAGCTGGATGGCTTTCATGCAAAGTAGTGTTACCCGCATGACTTGGCAGAACATAGCGACCCAAGCCAATGCCTAGTATCAAGGCTACGACAATCGATCCGCAGATTATCAAAATATTTTTAAATTTCATTTTTCCGATGTTGCTTTAAAGCTTCCTAAAATTGGCTGATTGATTAATGTTTGTATTATGATACGATTTTGCCAGGCATCTGCTGCTGCTCTCCAGTACAATAATTGAAGTTCAATAAGTGAGCGCTCGCTGTCGATTACGTCAAGAATTCCGGTGCGTCCACCCTCATAGCTTGTCTTGCTGATATCGATTGATTGCCGGGCAAGTTTCAGTAAATTGTCGCCATAAAGATCGAGGCGTCGATTTGCATCTTTTAACCGAGAATGACTGGCAACAAGTTCAGCTTTGAGTATATTCTCTTTATTTTCCTGCTCGTATTTTAGTGCATGTTTGGTAGACAAGGCGTCACTACGTCTTGATTTATTTCGTTCAACCCAAATTGGAATGTTAACAGAAACTGTAAACCCCCATGGATCTTTACCTGCGTCCGGTACACCGGGATTTATGGGGTCTCCTAATTGAATATAATTAAACCCAAGAGTGAAATCCGGATAATTTTGCAGCCGAGCCAATTCCATGCGAGCCTCAGCGCTGATTACCCTTTGTTTCAGCATCGCAATATCAGGATTATTTTCTACAACATTTTTTAATAACGTTGTTAAGTTTAACTCTATTGCCTCGGGTAACTTCCATTCCGGCCAGGGCAATGTATTACTGGCAGACAAAGCCAATATTCCTGAAATTTTCGCGCTTTGGGCCTCTCGATTCTGTTCAAATGATTTGAGTCTATCACTGATTTTCCCGATTTCCACTTTGAGACGTAAGAGGGGATTGAGGTCGCCACCTGCTTCCACTTTTTCTTTGACTATCGGCTCGAGGCTTTGAAGCAGTTCCAGATTTTGTTCAGTCAAACTAATTGCTTTTCCCGTATAACCATATTCATAAAATGCCACCGACACTAAACGAGCAAGTGATAATTGTTTGGATTGGTAAGCAAACCATACTGCCTCTGCTTCGGACGAAGAGGCTCTTTCGCGATTATTTAATGTGCCAAACCATGGCAATGACTGGTTAATCATTAGAACATTTTCCTGAGGGCCTGTTCGTGTTTGGACTGACTCAATGAAATTTGTTATTTGCAGTTTTGGATCAGGTAACGAGGATGCTATTGGAATACGATGCAGGGCAGCCTGATAAAATTTCTCAAACGCTTTAATTTCCGGATTAAATTCCTGAGCTCTTTCCAGATAAGCTCTCAGTGTGACCCCGGCAAATTCTGGATTACTCTCATGAGATTTCTCTGCATGACCATTTTGTAATGCCGGCATAAAACCGAGAATGGCGATAAGATAAAGTTTAATGTTTATGGACATGTAGTTCCCTTAAACGAGATTGAATTGTATTTCCCTCAAATTAATAAAAATAAATTTTTGATTTCAGCATGATTTCTGAGCAGTCAAAAGAAGTTAAAATAAAAGCGAGATTTATATTTTGACTTTAAATAGCCAATGATTTGATAAGGAGCAATATCATTAAATCAACAAAACCTGCATTGGAGACAAATGATAGTGCGTGATAAGAGTTACATTATTATTATAAATTTTAGAAAACCTCTTTATCTATTAGGACACCACCCAATTGTATTCGGCATAAAAACATACTGAGCTGTTACATTATTTTATTTGCGCCCAAAGCGATTAAATTTTTTTTAAACTCTTGCTTTTGCATTTGAAATATGCATTTCTCGAAACAGTTTCATTCCTTCCACTATGAAAGCAATATTAGTAATTCTTATTTTTACTCTGGTTTCTGTTCCATACGCACTGACTGCTCGTAGAGATGTTCCAAATAAACATGAATCTCCGGTTGCAGACCGGGTTCAGACCCGATCCCCTGATTTTAAATTTATCACCGTCCAGTCACTCGATAACGGGCTTTCGGTTATTTCATGGAATCATGGCCGCAAAAAGTATTGGGCATTGAGCAATATGGATTTTCACAAACTGCCGCCCGGGCAAATCTGGTCTGATAATGACAATGGCTACACTGTTTTTTACACTCAGATTGACAACACCATGAATCCGCCTAATAACGAAAAAGGCAAACAGGTTGTCAAAGAATTACTCGAATCGTATGATGCAAAATATTTTGTTCTGAAAAAAGTTAAAAGAAAGCATAGAGACGATATTAAATTCCTCGACTGGCTGCACGAATATTACGATGAAAATCGCTACCGGATGGAAAAGGAATTTGCTTTTTCCAAATTGCACCCACCCGAACCAAAACCGGAGCCGCTTGAATATTACGATCCTGAATTTTTGCAAATAGACGCAAATTCATTAGGGCTCTCATCCTTATTGCCGGAAGGCGGAATCGCCGCCATGATGAACATGGGCAACGGTCCCTGCATTCCTAACGAAGGATTGCTCATCGAGAAAACAGGAACCGCAGGTACTTATATTCTGCGCTGGTTCGGCGAAATTGATCGTACTTACTTTATCAAAGATAGTATCGATATTGTTAACGGCTTCATTTGGCAGCACGAAGCCGGAGTCGGCAGCGGCAGCGAAATGACATTCACTGTATCCGGTTACGATGTTGCGGGTGCCTTCTTCCGCCTGGCCTACACCGATGAACCGTATTCTAATGATTTTGATAGCGATGGCTTGAGTAATTTTCATGAAATGATTTTCAAAACTGATCCGTTTATGACCAATACATTAATGGCTGCCAATGCCGACGAAGATAGCGATGGAGTTCTCAATAAGAATGATGCATTACCCAATGATGATACCGTTGGTGCATTCTCAATTAATATAACTTCACCCATTAATGGATCGAGTTTATAAATTTCAATATTCAATTACCACCTAATTTTATCTTGATATGAATATTTTTAAACACACGCACTTTATAAAAATTTTATTTACATCTATTATTGCGATACTTGTCCAAAATATTGTATTTGCTACTATTCCACATGTTTTCCAAATACAACCTGGAGCCAAT
>JAJFLR010000109.1 GCA_021772565.1 Opitutales bacterium
TTTGATCCTGTTGAGAGAATTCCATGATTGGACTGAAGCCGAAACTGTTGATGCATACCTTTTCGATACTCGAGTCCAGTATGCTTTGAACATGGGTTGCGATAATTTGACTTTTTGCGAACGCACTCTTGAACGCTACGAGAAATTGATTCGCGAAAATGAGCTGGCTGCCAAAATCTTTAATGACGTTACAAATGCATTGATAAAAGAACTGGATTTGGCAGTAGATAGTCAACGCCTTGACTCAACTCATATATATTCAGACATGGCGACTTTTTCACGCACGAAATTGATGGGTGTGACGATAAAGCGTTTTCTTGTACAATTAAAACGTCATCACAAAGATCTCTATAATGAACTAGGAGAAGACTTACGTCAGCGCTATGAGAAAGGCGAAAATGGACTCTTTGCCGATTACAGCAAAGACAAGGAGAAACGATCGAGACTCAGAGAGGATGTCGCCAAACAGATGTATTTGTTAATACAGCATTTTAGTGGAGTTTCAGAAATAGAAAAAATGACCAGCTTCAAGCATTTGCTGAGAGTATTTAACGAGCAATGTGAATTAAAAGATTGTGTAAAGATCAATGGTGAGCAATGTGCCGAAGAAGCAACAATCGATGAAGTTAATGAAACGCCGGAAAATTCACAAAAGGAACAAGAAGTCATCGTGAAAAAGAAAACAGGAGGAAATGTAATGCAGAATCCATCAGATTCAGATGCGACTTATGATGGGCATAAGGGAGTTGGCTATCAGGCACAATTAACGGAAACTTCTAACCCTAAAAACAAGGTGCAGCTTATCACTTGTGTGATACCTGAAACAGCAGCAGCTCCTGACTCGGAAGCCGTGGATAAAGTTCTCAATGAGTTGGAAAATAATAAATATATGCCTAAACGCCTGACAGCAGATACGCTTTATGGCAGCGATGAAAATGTGCAAAATGCCAAAGGTCGGGGAGTTGTTCTGGTAAGCCCGGTATCAGGGAAAGCCCCTCAAGAGGAAAACGAAAATCCTACGCAAAAGCAGATAAGATTAAAAGAACGCAGGAAGGAACAGGAATCTGATGAATGGCGAGGAGAATATAATTCACGAGCTCAATTAGAAGGAACAATAGGAAGTATAAAACGAAAAACAGGTTGTGCAAAATTGCGATACCGAGGAAAAGGCAGTGTGTTTTCCGCCATATATTTGAAAGTAGCCGGATGGAATATATCCCGATTTACAGCTTCATGTAAAATGCAGGAAAAACTGGCGATAATGACGATTTCAACAGCACAAACGGATCAAAATATCCGTATAGGCCTCTTTTTTAAACCTGTCGTCGTCATTTTCAGCAACATTGCAAACTTCAGGTTAACCTCATTTTTTAATTTCAGCTCGTCAGGAAATTATTAATGAGATATCGATTGGCGGGAATATGAGTTTTGTCGGTGGTGCCAAGTTTATTGTTTTTGTTTCCTCAATTTATTCGTTTTTTCTTTACAAATATAAGAATTGAAAGAAACCCAACTGAAATAATAGGTGAAAAGATAAATATAACTAAAAGAACTTCTTTTGTTAAAAATCGATATGATCCTCCAATTAAAGCAATTGATGTTAATCCTCCTAATATGCCACATATAAAAGATTCATATTTTTTAATGATTCTTTTTTTTCCAAGTTCGTCTAAATAATTGGACAATTTGTCTGGAAGTATATCCAAAATCCAAACTGATGCAGCACCTAATATTGAAAAAACTATGATCGCAAACAACAATAATGTTTTTATTCCCTCAATAGCACCTCCAGATGCAAAAAACACCATCACTGATAGCATAATTGAAACAAGGTAACCAATATACATTAGGCCAAATATCATTTCACATTATATCTTCCTATTAATGATCGCAGATAACTAATGTTTTGTTTAACCACAGCTGACTGACCGTTTTGTTTTCCTTCAGTAATATCTCTTATAACATCTACATATTCGGTAGGATAAATACGATAGAGAAGTAGGTCTAAAAGAAATCGTTGTGTTCCCTTTGTTGTTATTTCAAACTCTAACTGCTCTTCTGCCAAATCTGAGGTCTTTAAAATTGAATCAATGTTATCTGCTACATCTTTTCCTACTTGAACTACTCCAAGACCAGCATTTAACGTATTATAAATCAAACCAACTGGTCCAAGTGCAACACTAGCAGAAAAACCAACGACAGCTCCACTTAATTGACTGAGATAAGCCTGCTCAACTGAATGAGCTACATTAAATAGAGTATTCGCATTCGTAAACTCACCTCGTAATTGTTGACTATTTGCATAATTTTTAATAGCAACTGCTGTAGGCAGAAGGTAAAATCTAGCATACTGTAATCTTATTGTTTGAGTTTCTGCAGCAATTATAGTTCGAAGAGAAAATTTACTTAAGGGGATAAATAACGCTCTAAAAACGAAACTACTAACATTGATTGCTGTAGTTAGCGTCGATATTGAAAAATTCCCACTCGGATCAACAAAGGTTAAGGGATTAGCATTTGCGTATAAGTACTTATGTAGTGTTATTGGATCAGTATTAAAACCCTCAAACGAATCCATATTCCAAAATCTCCCAGAATCCGGATTCATGTATCTGGCTCTGAGATAATACAAACTGTTGAGCCTGACGCAAAATCCTAACTGTAGATGTATTTTTCCCTGATAAACATGCGGGATGATTTCCGGTTTGATCTCGACAAAGATATATTCTTCAAGAAAAAATTCCCAGATGCGGTTTTTTGAACTGCTATTCTTTTGTTCCAGATACTCTTCTGCTATTTCTAATCCCATAATTTACATTTAGGCAGATAATTTATTAACCAAATAATTCACTATGAGAACCGCTTCTTAATAAAATTAAATAGAGTTCATCAGTTTTATATATTAGCAGCCAATCCGGTTCTATGTGACATTCTCGATGCCCTGAATGGTTGCCGCTTAAATTATGATCATGATTCGATAACGGCAATTCCTCTTCGGCTGCCAAGGTATCAATTATACGGCCTAACTTGCTGATTTCTTTTCCTTGTTTCTTCAGCTTTTTTACGTCTTTCTTAAAGCGACTGGTTGCTCGGATTTCTAGCATTACACTCCTAGCTTTTCAAATAGTTCTTCAGCGCTACTATAACTTTCAAGCTTTTCAGGGTATTTTGCTTCTTTCATTGCTTCCTCGGTCTCTTTGTTGGGAAGGTGATTGATGAATTCAATTACTTTTCCCTTTTCATGGTTAGGCAATTTTATGAAATCTTTTATCATTCGTTCCGCATTCATTATCCTCTCAATATGGTTTATTGCTGAATGTTTATCAAGCTTTGTTTTTTGCTGACGGATGCGTCATCGCATGCACTTTTTGCAACTGCTTTATCGAGACATTTGTATAAATCTGTGTAGTCGATATGTTTTCGTGTCCAAGCAATTGCTGTATAAATCGTATGTCAGCTCCGTTTTCAAGCATGTGCGTTGCGCAACTGTGCCGAAACAGATGACAAGAGCCGCTTTTGCCAATGTCTGCTGATTTAATATATCGACGCACCAGTTGAGTGAGATAATCGCCCGTTAGTGCTTCTCCGTAACTGCTAAGGAAAAGCGTTTGTTCGCTAAAACTGAAAACCAGTTCCGGGCGCGACTGCTCCAAATATTTCTCTATCCACTGCAATGCGCGTTCTCCAATCGGCGCCATACGGTCTTTTTTACCTTTGCCCTCTTTAATAATAACTACTTTACGTTCTGTATATATATCTTCAATCTGCAAATTAATTACTTCCATCCGCCGCATTCCCGTAGAATAAATCGTTTCGAGTAACGCTCGGTCGCGCAGTCCCACAATGTCATTGATATCGGGTTGGTTTAAAACCGTTTCGATCTCTGATTGGCTCAACGGTTGTTTCGGCAATACTTTTGCAGTGCGCGGCATTTCCAGTTCGCTGGCTGGATTGGAAAGAATATAATTTTCACGGCACAACTATCTAAAATAATTTTTCACACTGATAAGCCGACTGCGCTGGGTGGTAAAACCCAACGGGTTCCCGTTTTTCTTGAGGTAACGATATTGCCAGCGTTGATAACTTTCGACGATGGGCTTGGTAATTTGATTTGCTTTGAGTAAATCGCGTTGCTCTCACCAATCGAAAAACACACGCAGGTGTTCGCGTCGACTGGTCAGCGTGCCTTCGGAGTAATTACGAACCGCCAAATATTCAAGATAAACTTCAGCCAATTCACCCATCGAACCACTCAAACGTTCAGATTTGATTTTGCAACTGCCACCGCGTCGACCTTTTGCTTTATAACCTGCTTTCGGCATCTTTCTTCAACTACGTTACGATTCCTTTAATTTTTTTGCTCCAGATGTGCGTTTTCAAAAAGCCGACAGGTTGCTAAAAATCGCCTTGCAACCCTTTTGTTTATCGCGATTAGACCTGTCGGTTTTGCGCCCGACAGGTACCCGACACCCAGCCGTTTTACTCCGATAGGTGGCCTTTTTAGTCCGACAGGTTGTCATCGTAGTTATGTTTTTTCTTCAGTTTTTTCACATCGATTAAACCTATGACGTGCTTTTTGTCCGGAGCTTCCACATCGAGCAGCAGTTCATATTCAAACGTTCTTCCGAGTTTGCCGTTCCGGCAAATCAGATATTCGTATTCCTGTAACCGATCTAAATGCAGTTTCACTTGCGTTAAACTCCAGCCGGTCTGTTCACGTATTTTGCGCCGGGTGAATCGGTATTCGCTCTGTTCAATTTCACGCTCTTTGCATTCCGTCTTCACTAACTCTTTTATCAGATTTAGCATCCGCCGCGTCTGCGGTGGCAACTCGTCTAACGAACGGCCTAAAATTTCAGGCGCTAATTTATTGGCGATTTCTATGTCTTCTATTGTTACCAGGATACTGGCAATTTTTTCGTCACCGACTTTTACCCATTCAATTTTACGCTGGTATTGATGCACCAAAGCAATCGCATCGATCAACGTTAGTTATTTTTCGTGATCGCGTCGTGTTCGCGTACAGTCCGAAGAAAACGTTAATTTTCGCGCATACGGATTGACGATGTGATAGGTCTTTAAAAGACGTTGTACATTCTTCTGGCGTTTTAAAATAATCTTGCGTTCTTCCGAA